>WFRT01000303.1 GCA_015486445.1 Pseudomonadota bacterium
ATTCAGCCGCATACGGGGTCGGGCGCGGCTTTCCTTCGCTAGGCGTTAAGATTTCTGTTTTTCCTTACGCTCGCTCCGCCCGCATTGCAAAACTCGCTATGCTCAGACAGTTGCAATGCTTATGGGCTCCCGCTCGCTGGGAAAAACAACGAAATCTTTCCGAAACCGCTCAGAAAAACCACCCCCGCCCCCTCCGGAAAGAGGGGAGATAAAATTTAGCTGAATAGTTACAACAAAAAATGACTTCACAACCACCCAAAACAATCATTATCAGAGGTTAACCACTTGAAACCAAAGTATATTTTTGTTACCGGCGGGGTCATCTCCTCCCTCGGCAAGGGGCTGGCCGCGGCCTCGCTCGGGGCCCTGCTCGAAGCCCGCAACCTGACGGTCGGGCTCCAGAAGCTCGATCCCTATCTCAATGTCGACCCGGGCACCATGAGCCCTTTCCAGCACGGCGAAGTCTTCGTCACCGATGACGGGGCCGAAACCGATCTGGACCTGGGCCACTACGAACGTTTCACCCACACCCGGCTGACCCGCCACAGCAACTACACCTCGGGCAAGATCTACGACCAGGTGATTTCCAAGGAGCGGCGCGGCGACTACCTCGGCGGCACCGTCCAGGTAATTCCCCACATCACCAACGAGATCAAGAACTGCATCCGCCAGTGGGCCGACAATATCGATGTCGCCATCGTCGAGATCGGCGGCACCGTCGGTGACATCGAAAGCCAGCCGTTTCTCGAGGCCATTCGCCAGTTCCGTTATGATGTCGGGCCCCAGAACGTACTCTACATCCACCTCACCCTGGTCCCCTACATAAAAACCGCCGGGGAACTCAAGACCAAACCGACCCAGCACAGCGTCAAGGAACTCAGGCAGATCGGCATTCAGCCCGACATCATCCTCTGCCGGGCCGACCGCGAACTTTCCCAGGAGATCAAGGACAAGATCTCGCTTTTCTGCAACACCAGCTCCGATGCCGTCTTTACCGCCCGCGACGTCGAAAGCATTTATGAGTGCCCGATGGCCCTGCACGAGGAAGGGGTTGATGAAAAGGTGGTTTCGCTGCTCAACATCTGGACCGGGGCCCCGCGGCTCAGCGCCTGGCGGGAAATTGTCCGCAAGATCAAGGAGCCGGCCGGCGAGGTCACCATCGGTATTGTCGGCAAATACATAGCCCTGACCGAGTCCTATAAAAGCCTGAACGAAGCCCTGACCCACGGCGGGATTGCCAATGATGTCCGGGTCACACTCGAGTATATCGATGCCGAGGAGATTGAAGGCTGCGATGACGAGGTCCTGGCCGAACGGTTTGCCGGGGTAGACGGCTTCCTGATTCCGGGCGGCTTCGGCACCCGGGGGGTCGAAGGCAAGATCACGGCCGCGGGTTTCGCCCGGCGCCGCAAACTGCCGCTTTTCGGAATCTGCCTGGGCATGCAGTTGATGGTCGTCGAATTTGCCCGCAACGTGGCGGAAATCAACCTGGCCAACAGTGCCGAGTTCGCCCCCGACACCCCGGATCCGGTTTTTTATCTGCTCAAGGAGTGGACCAGCCCGGACGGCAGCACCACCTACACCCAGGACGAAAACAGCAACAAGGGGGGTACCATGCGGCTGGGCTCCCACCCCTGCCGCCTGGTCAGGGGTTCCGGCGCCTGGCAGGCCTACAACCGGGCAGATGAAATCGCCGAGCGCCACCGGCATCGCTACGAGTTCAACAACCGCTACCGGGCCCGGCTGGAAGAAAAGGGACTCAAGATAACCGGCACCCACCTGCACCACGACCTGGTGGAAATTGTTGAAATCGATCAACACCCCTGGTACCTGGGTTGCCAGTTCCACCCCGAGTTTACCTCGAAACCGATGTCGCCGCACCCCCTGTTCGTGGCTTTTATCGCCGCGGCCAAAACCCAGCATGGTTAGAAATGACGCCGCCGAGACGCTTCGCGGTGAGGTTCCGGTCAAGATGCCAGGTCAAAAACTCGTTGTCACCCCGCATGTTTCTATCGGGAAAGCCTCCGAACTGGCCCTGATTGCCGGACCCTGCGTCCTTGAAGATCTCGACACGGCCTTAAAGATTGCCGAAACCTGTCTCTCCATCTGCCGCCGGCTTGGACTTCCCTATATTTTCAAGGCCTCTTTCGACAAGGCCAACCGCTCGAGTATCGACTCTTACCGGGGCCCCGGGCTGGAGCCGGGACTGGCCATGCTGGCAGCCGTCAAGGATACCTTTGCGATCCCGATAACAACCGACATCCACGCTCCGGAACAGGCCGGAATTGTTTCTGAAGTAGCTGATATAATTCAGATACCGGCTTTTTTGTGTCGCCAGACAGATCTCCTGGTGGCGGCCGGCAGAAGCGGCCGGGTAGTCAACATAAAAAAAGGACAGTTCATGGCTCCGGGGGACATGGGAACCCTGGTCGACAAGGTTGCTTCCACCGGGAACCAGCGCATTCTGCTGACCGAAAGGGGAACGACTTTCGGCTACAACAACCTGGTTGTCGATTTCCGTTCTCTTCCCCTGCTGGCGATGACCGGCTGCCCGGTCGTCTTTGACGCCACCCACTCGGTCCAGCTCCCGGCCGGGCGCGGCAAAATTTCGGGCGGCGACCGGACTATGATCCCCACCCTGGCGGCCGCCGCAGTCGCGGCCGGGGCGGACGCGATTTTCATGGAGGTCCATCCGGAACCCGAAAAGGCCTTGTGCGATGGCGCCAATTCGCTGCCGCTGGCCGAACTCGAACCCCTGCTGGCCCGACTGAAAAACCTGAAGCAGGCGGCCTGGAACTGAGCCCCCAAACTGAGCCGATGGAAAGTGATTGTAACAATTTGGATAACCAGGAAATAATCAGGTACGGTCGTCAGGCCGTAGCGGTTGAGGCCGCGGCCCTGAACGAACTGGAAAAACGGCTGGATGAACGTTTTGCCCGGACGGTCGCATTAATCTCGGCCTGCCGGGGAAAGGTTGTGCTGACCGGCATCGGGAAATCGGGGATTATCTGCCGCAAGATAGCCGCCACCCTGGCCAGCACCGGCACCCCGGCCATCTTTCTGCATCCGACCGAAGGCCTGCACGGCGATCTGGGCATCCTTAGCCGGGATGACCTGGTTATTGCGATCTCCTACAGCGGCGTAACCGAAGAATTGATCAAGATTGTTCCTTCCTTAAAACGCCAGGGGCTGCCGCTGCTGGCCTTTACCGCCAATGCCGAAAGCGAGCTGGCCCGGGCCAGTGACTTGGTCCTCGACATTTCCACCAAAAAGGAGGCCTGCCCGCTGGGGCTTGCGCCAACCGCCAGCACCACGGTAACCCTTGCCCTGGGAGACGCACTGGCGGTGGCGTTGTTGGCGGCCCGGGGCTTCAAACCAGAAGATTTTGCCTTGCGTCACCCGGGCGGAACTCTCGGTCGAAGACTGCTTTTGAAGGTCTCTGACATCATGCATAGCCTGGAGGAAACCCCCCTGGTCGATCATAAAGTCAGCCTGCAGGAAGCTTTGCTGGAAATGACCGGCAAAGGTTTCGGCGTAACCGGAATCATCGATACCCGAAAGCTGCGCCTTGTGGGGGTGATTACCGATGGCGATCTGCGCCGCTTTTTGACCCGATACCCCGATCCGCTGAACCTGCCGGTATCTTCCCTGATGACTCCTGACCCCAAAACGATCGGCCCTGATGAACTGGCGGCCACGGCCTTAAAACGCATGCAGGATGCGAAAATAACTTCGCTTTTTATCCTCTCGCCCGAGACCCGCCACCCCCTTGGCATAATCCATCTCCACGATCTTTTGCGGGCCGGCGTTGTTTAAGAACCATGGTTGTCTTTTCCCGGCTTTAGCCGTACCATATAACAAACAAGCGAATTAAAAAATGAATGAGACGCTGATCGACAAGCTGAAACCGCTCAAGGCCTTGATAATGGATGTTGACGGAGTTTTGACCGATGGGCGCATTGTAATTGACAACCAGGGCAACGAGGCGAAATCATTCGATGTCCGCGACGGTCATGGCTTAAAACTGCTGCAGCGCGGCGGTATTACTACGGCACTTTTGACCGGTCGCTACTCCCGCATCGTCAAACTGCGGGCTGCGGAGCTCGGCATCGCCATTGTCCATCAGCGAAGTCATGACAAGCTCGCATCCTACCGCCTGATTGCCCGACACCTGCAGCTTGAAGACTCTGAAATTGCTTATATCGGAGACGATCTGGTTGACATTCCCGTGCTCAAACGGGTGGGCTTTGCGGCAACCGTTGCCGATGCCGTACCGGAAGTGGTCCGGATTGCCGACTGGCAGTCCCGGTTACCCGGAGGACGCGGCGCGGTACGGGAACTCTGCCAGCTTATTCTTAAGGCCCAGGGGAAGTGGGATTCATTGACGGGCCGTTATTACCGGGAGAACTGAGACCGGTTGTTTTTCTCTTTTGGCCTCCTTCGGTTTTCACAAGTCACGCCATCACTTTACACCAAACTGACAAATTTGAAAAAACTACTTATTCTCTTTACCGCCCTGCTCATCCTGGCCAGCGGTGGTATTTATCTTTATCGCTCCTACCTGGCTGGATTGAGCCCCTCCGAGGTTGTCGAGCACCTGCCGGAAATTGCCAAAAACCTTGAGTTTGAACTTGACAACGTGCGCTATACCCACACCCGGTCCGGGGTAAAAAAATGGGAATTGAGCACCCACAAGGCCAAGCGTATCAAAGGCCAGGGTAAAATTATTCTGGAAGGCGTGGAGGCCTGGATCTTTTCCGGCGGCAAACTGAAAAATGATACTCATATTCTGGCCAACCAGGGCAGTTACCTGGTCAAAACCGGCGACATCAGCCTCAGTGGCAGGATCCGGATTGTCAACAAGGATTTTACAATTACCACTGAGCATCTTGATTACTTCGAATCCCGGAACCAGATAATCGCTTACGGGAAGCTGCTGGTCAAAAACGACTCCCTGGTTATCAAGGCAAACCGGGCGAAGATTGACCTTAAAGCCCAGTTAATTCATTTTTCCGGGGGGGTGCGGACCACGATCAACCTTGACACGCTGAAAAACGGTTGGCCGGCCCTGAAAACTTCGTCTCGGGCCAGGGCAAAGTAATTTTGCCACTTAAAGCACAATAATTTTAGGTCTTTACCTGCAAACCACCAGGACTGCCTGCATCACCACTCTAACCTTTTGGTATTATTATGAAAAGTCATCACACAGCAAGGAAGGCGGAAATCTTTGACCGGGCTTCCACTCTACTGCTCTGGTTTTTCGTTGGGCTCCTGTTAAGCCTGAACTGCCCAGCGGTTTCCAGGGCGCAATCCGACAATACGGCACTTTTCGGCAACCGCAAGGATCCGGTTAACGTTGTTTCCGACACCCTTGACTTTGACCAGAAAAAGCAGGTGGCCACTTTTACCGGCAATGTCAGTGCCCGCCAGGCCGATACCACCTTGACCTGCGAAAGGCTGAAAATTTATTTTACCGATCCGGGTAAAAAGCTCAAGGAGATCGTCGCTACCGGCAAGAAGGTTGTCATAAAGCTCCAGCAGAAAAAGGGAATTTGTCGCAAGATGCATTATTATGCTGATGACAGGAAGATTGTTTTAAGCGGAAATCCTTCGCTCGATGACGGGAAGAATATTATAACCGGCGAAACTATTACCTTTTTTCTAGACCAAAAGCGCAGTGTAGTTAAAAGCGGCAAGAACAGAAGAGTGAAAACAACAATTTTCCCGGGACAGAAAAACGGATTGGGGTGGCAATGAGCAACCGTCTGGTCGTCAAAGAAATCGTCAAGTCCTATCAGAAGCGCACGGTTGTCAATCGCGTCTCCATGGTTCTCGAAGCGGAGCGCGTCGTCGGCCTTTTGGGCCCTAACGGGGCGGGCAAGACCACCTCTTTTTACATGGTCGTGGGTTTGCTGAAGCCGGACTCCGGAACCCTTTTGTTAAACGACCATGATATAACGGCCCTGACCCTGCCGCAGCGGGCCCGCATGGGTATCAGTTACCTGCCGCAGGAAGCCTCGGTGTTTCGCAAGCTTACCGTGGAAGACAACCTGCTGGCGATCATTCAGACACTGAGATTGTCAAAGAAGGAGGAAAGAAGGCGGCTTGATGAAATGTTGAACCGATTCGGGCTTGACAAGATTCGCAAAAACCGGGCCTATACGGTTTCCGGCGGCGAACGCCGCCGGGTGGAGATTGCCCGGGCCCTGGTCATTGACCCGAAGTTCATCCTGCTTGACGAGCCCTTTGCCGGGATCGACCCGCTGGCTGTCAACGATATCCAGCTAATCATTACCCAGCTTAAATCGCAAGGCATCGGAGTTCTGATTTCCGATCACAATGTCCGCGAGACCCTGGGAATTTGCGACTATGCCTACATCATGGACCAGGGATCGATCCTGGAAGAAGGCCCTCCCGACAAGGTCATAGCCAGCCCCCGGGCGCGGAAAATCTATTTGGGAGAAGATTTTCGCCTGTAGTCGATCACGTTATCCCCCCTGCCGACCATCTCTGTCTGCCGGTTATTCTGGCGCTGCCAACGCTTCTCGACTTTCTCAACCAGGATATAGTAGCAGATTAACGCAACAACTATCCCTCCCAACGCCCGTCCCGGCGAATCAAGATTCATCAGGACCAGAATCCCCTGGATTATGGCAAGGCCGTAATTGGTCATGCTTACGGTTCTCTGGCTGAGTCCGCTCTGGGAAAATCTCTGGTACAGGTGCAGACGATGCGGCTCGAGTATGTTTTCTCCCCGCCGGATTCTCGCCAACAGCGTAAACCCGCCGTCGAATATAAAGTTGGCGGTCAGCAGGGGCATCAGCATCAGGCTGTTCCAGCCCGGGTGACGGGCGGCCCCCAGCAAGCCCAGGGCAGCCAGTATAAAACCGATACTGACACTTCCCACATCCCCCATAAACACCTTTGCCGGGGGAAAGTTAAAGGCCAGAAAGCCGACACATCCGGTGGCCAGCACCAGGGCAAGATAGGCCAGCACCGCATCACCGTGCATATACTGTATCAGGGAGAAAAACATGGCGACCACCAGCCCCTGCCCGGCTGCCAGGCCATCAATGCCGTCCATGAAATTGTACAGGTTTGCCATCCCCACGATCCAGACAAGACTGACCGGAACCGCAAACAGCATGACAAGGCCGCCCCACACTCCCTCGAAATACGAACCGGAGAAAATCCCCGACATTCCCAGGAAAGAGAGTCCCGCTATTACCTGCACACCAAGTCGCAAATAGGGTGACAATTCACGAATATCATCCCCCAGCGACACCAGCGCCACAAAAAACAGCGGCACCACCAATGAATATGGAAGTCCGTTTCCGGTTATCCCGCTGCCATGCCAGGCCGGGGCGATAATGATCCCCATCAGAAAACTGGATACAATCCCTACCCCGCCGCATTTGGGGGTGGCCAGGAGATGAGATGACCTCTCATTCGGCTGGTCAAGCAGGCGGACGTAGTAGAGGATCACCCAGGTGACCGTCAGGGAAACAAACAGCACCCCGCCCAGGCACAACACCAGCTTAGGCACCAGGGCCCACTGCATTTCAGGATTCATCATACTCAGCCATCAGTTCCACGTGCAACACCGGCACCTGAAATCAATCGTATTCGGGCCAGATGCGACCCTGGGCAATTTCACGCAGAGACATTACCACCGGACGGTTATCATATCCCTCAAGCAGCGACCCTTTCTGCCTGATAATGTCCTTGGCCCGCCGTGAAGCAAGCGAGATCAACTCAAAACGATTGGGCACCCGGGCCAGACAATCTTCTACGGTTATCCTTGCCATTCAGTCCTCCTTTATGCAAATACGGTTGTCAAACTCCAGAACCAGGCCCCCCGCCATCATACCGAAAGACCATGTCATCAACTTTCCTTCTCAAAATCTAAAGAAAGGGACTCCAGCAAAGCACGATTGCGCTCAACCTTGGCCCTTTCAGCGCTTATTATCTGCCGGAAGCCGGCCACGGCTTTATCAATTTCGTCATTTACCAACAGGTAGCGATATTGAGAGGCAAAACGCAATTCCCCTCTGGCATTGGCAAGCCGCCGGCTGATCACTTCACCGTCGTCCGTTCCACGTGAAACCAGTCGGTGCCGCAGCTCATCAAAAGACGGGGGAACAATGAAAATCGTAGCCATGTCAAAAGGCCAGGTCTTCGCCAGCTGCGCCACTCCCTGCACATCTACATCAAGGACCACGTCCTGGCCGGACTGCAAAAGCTTCATAACCTGGGCCCGGGCGGTACCATAACAGTTGCCGTGCACCAGAGCATACTCGAGAAATTCCCCCCCGGCTATCCGGGACTTAAATTCAGATTCAGAAATAAAGAAATAATCTTTTCCTTCCTTTTCTCCAGGTCGCGGCTCCCGGCTGGTTACCGAGACGGAAAAAGAAAGTTTACCCTCCAGGGCGAGAACACGTCGCAGAATCGTTGTTTTGCCACATCCCGACGGGGCGGAGACAACAATCAAAAATGGCGTGTGATCAGACAACATTCTGGACCTGTTCCCGAACCTGTTCCAGAACCGTCTTAACCTCCACCGCTTCCCGGGTCAACTCCAGAAAACTGGCCTTGGCCGTAATCGTATTAATCTCGCGCGACAGCTCCTGAACTATAAAATCAAGCTTCTTCCCCTTGCGCAGCTCTTTTGAGCTTTCGATCACACTGCAAAATTGCTTGATGTGAGACTTGAAACGAACTATCTCCTCGGAGACATCAGACCTGTCGACCTGGTGCGCAATCTCCTGGCACAACCGTGCCTGATCCAACTCCAGGTTGTTATCCACCAGGCGCGAGATTCGCGACTGCAGCCGCTGTTTGAAGAGTTCGGGCATCTGCAACGCCAGAGAATGAATCTTGTCAATGCGACCATTCAAATCCTGCATCGCACTGAGAAAAAAGGTCGACAATTCTCTGCCCTCATCAAGGCAGCTTTGCCGATGCAGTAAAAGCGCCTCGGACACCAAAAGCTTTATTTGCTCCGGCAATCCACTCTCATCCACTTCCGCAGTTCGCGAAGTCATCGCCTGCTGCAGGGAAGCACTCAACAGGGCCTGCCGGTAAACCGGTTCCCCATTCTGCCAGCCCAGCTCCCGCAATAATTCGAGTCCCGCCCGGCAAAATTGTTTTGCCGCAGCTTTATCAAAATCGCCTGCTCCATCGCCCGGGTCCAAATACAACTTTTCATAGCTGAGCACAAGGTCCACTTTCCCCCTGATCAGCTTGTTCTTGAGCAGCCCCCTTAAAGCCGGTTCAAGGGAAATATACTCCTGAGGAAGCCTGACGCGGCAGTCAAGGTAACGGCTGTTCACCGACTGCACGACACATCGCCATCGGCGCTCTCCCAACTCCCGAGACAGCTCGCCATAGCCGGTCATACTTAACAGGGTATCACTCATCGATCAGACCTGTATAAAAAAGGTAAAGTAAACATCCGCAAAATACTGGGTCGGACGCGAAAAGCAGATTTCAAGGCGCCCCATCACCACAGGTC
>WFRT01000304.1 GCA_015486445.1 Pseudomonadota bacterium
CGCATTGCAAAACTCGCTACGCTCAGACAGTTGCAATGCTTATGGGCTCCCGCTCGCTGGGAAAAACGACGAAATCTTTCCGAAACCGCTCAGAAAAACCACCCCCGCCCCATCTTGAAAGAGGGGAGATAGGATTTGGCTGAATAGTTACAATTTACCTTAGAATCCGGCAAGAAAAACGGCCCTTCCGGGTGATCCCGAAAAGGCCGTTTCAATCCTGCCGGTGGCAGGAAAGCATGAAAATTACAGGCGACCGGGACTACTTGTCCTGTACCCCCTTGCGGGAAAGCCTGACTTTGCCCTGGCGGTCGACTTCGATGACCTTGACCATGACCTCGTCACCCTCCTTCAGGTAGTCGCGCACGTCGCGGACCCGCTCCTCGGCAATCTGCGAAATATGAAGCAGGCCGTCGGTGCCGGGGAAAATCTCGACAAAAGCGCCGAAATCCATAATCCGCTGGACCTTGCCGAGGTAGACCTTGCCGACCTCGGCTTCCTGGGTCAACTCCCGAATCAGGGCGATTGCCAGTTCCGAAGCCTCACCGTCAACCGAAGCGATCTTGATTTCGCCGCTGTCCTCGATATCGATCTTGGCGCCGGATTTCTCGGTAATCGCCCGGATGTTCTTGCCGCCGGGCCCGATGACGTCGCGAATCTTGTCGGGGTCAATGTGGATGGTCAGGATCCGCGGGGCGTAGGCCGAGATATCGTCCCGGGGCTCGGCCAGGGCTTCGGCCATCTTGCCAAGAATATGAAGCCGGCCGACCCGGGCCTGCTCCAGCGCCCGGGCCATGATTTCCCGGCTGATCCCGGAGACCTTGATATCCATCTGGATCGCGGTGATCCCCTTCCGGGTGCCGGCCACCTTGAAATCCATGTCACCGACATGGTCCTCGTCACCGAGAATATCGCTCAAAACGATAAACTCGCCATCCTCCTGGATCAGGCCCATGGCGATTCCGGCGACCGGGGCCTTGATCGGCACACCGGCATCCATCAGGGAAAGGGCGCCGCCGCAGACCGTGGCCATCGAGGAGGAACCGTTCGATTCGGTGACATCGGAGACGATCCGAATCGTATAAGGGAATTTTTCAGCCTCGGGCAGAACCGCCTTCAGGGCCCGACGGGCCAGGGTTCCGTGGCCGATTTCCCGCCGCCCGGGACCCCTGAGAAAACGGGTTTCGCCAACACTGTAAGGAGGGAAATTGTAATGCAGCATGAAGGGGTTGAAAGAGTTGCCGCGCAGTGAATCGATACGCTGTTCATCGACTGAGGTGCCGAGGGTGGCGGTTACCACGGCCTGGGTCTCGCCCCGGGTGAAAAGTGCCGAACCGTGGGCTCGGGGGAGGAAGGAGACCTCGCAGCTGATCTCACGGATTTCATCGACCCGCCGGCCACCGATCCTGGTCTTGGTCCGGCTGATCTGCTGCCGGATGGCCTGGCCCAGGCGCTCTTCAAAGATTTCACCGAGGCCCTCGTCGGAAATCTCGCCGGCGGCCAGGCGCTCCCGGATTTCATCTTTGAGCCGGCTGAAATAGGCCTGGCGCTCGAGTTTGTCGGCAACCTGGATACCCTCTTCGAAACGATCGGCGAAGTATTCGTTGAGTACCGCGATCAAGTCGGTATTGGGCTCCGGGGCGATCACCTCGCGTTTTTCGAGGCCCACCTCGGCCACCATTTTTTCCTGGGCGTCAAGAAAGGGCTGGGCGGCCTTGAGACCCAGCTCCAGGGCTTCGAGCATGACCTCTTCACCCACTTCGTCGGCCCCGCCCTCGACCATCACCACCGCCTCGCGGTTGCAGGCCATGATAATGTCCAGGTCACTCTCGTCGGTCTCGGGGAAGGTGGGATTGACCACCAGCTTGCCGTTGACCCGGGCAACCCGGACGGCGGCCACCGGGCCGCCGAAGGGAATGTCGGAAATCATCAGGGCGGCCGAGGCCCCGGTCAAGGCGAGAATCGCCGGATCGTTGATATTGTCCGAGGACATCACCGTCGCGATGATCTGGGTTTCACAGGTAAACCCCTTGGGAAACAGGGGCCGCAGGGGACGGTCGATAAGCCGCGAAGCCAGGGTCTCGCGGTCGCTCAGGCGCCCCTCACGCTTGAAGAATCCCCCGGGGATTTTACCGGCGGCATAGGTTTTTTCCTGATAGTCGACCGTCAGGGGGAAAAAATCGATCCCTTCACGGCCCTTGCGAGCGGCCACCGCGGTCACCAGGACCATGGTGTCTCCCTGGCATACCATGACGGCGCCACTTGCCTGTTTGGCGATCTTGCCACTTTCGAAACTTACGTCGCTGCCTGCGACTTCAATCTTGCAATACTTTTTCATCTTTTCTCCACATCTCTTTCCGCGTCAACCACAATAACTTTTCTTCTCCAAGTAACCGCAACCGCCCGGTCCTGTCCGGGTCGGCATCAACGCTAAAAAAAATCAAGCGCACAGGGTTAATAAAACAAAAACTGTCTTCAGCCTATGCCCTGAAGACAGTTTCCAAATCACCTCCGGAACGTTTTTCCGTCTTTACGGAAACCCGCCCCATCCTCAATCAGGGAGCCGACCCGGGTCGTCCCGGGCTCTCCCTTTGGTAACATTTTTCGGGCGGCTCAGCGCCGCAGGCCCAAGCTGCTGATCACGTCTTTGTAACGTTTATACTCTTTTTTCTTGAGATAGTCGAGCAAACGCCTTCTCTGGCCAACCAGTTTCAGAAGACCACGACGGGAATGAAAATCGTGCTTGTGCACTTTGAAATGATCGGTGAGATAGCTGATCCGCTCGCTGAGCAGGGCAATCTGGACCTCGGGTGAGCCGGTATCGTTCTCATGCAGCCGGTATTTTTCAATGATATCGTTTTTCTGACCACTTGCAAAAGCCATTGGAACATCTCTCCTTGATTCGTTTTTCTTTCTCTTTGAAATTAAGCTGAAAACAGAAACATCGTCAAAGGCGCAAGGCCTAGAAACATCAATTTACAGGGCTTACGGACAAGCCGGCCGCAGCCGACTGTCTGAAACCATAATAGCTATCACAAAAGCATGAGCTTGTAAAGCTATTTGATAGCCCGGACCACATCGGCAATCAACCGGAAGCAACCATCACCCGCACCATGCGCAGCCGCGACGCGGCCCCATCACAGGCGGCAACCGCCAGCAGCCGGCCGGCGTTATCGACGAGCACGGAAAGTTCTCCGTCCCCGGTTGCCGGAAAGCCTGTCGGCAGGCTTTCCAGCGACAGACTGCGACCATGGGTCACCATCTTTACCAGGCCGGAGTCATCAAGCCGCAGCCGCGGCAAATGCCCGAGCAGCGCCAGCGGAGCCAGCCACGGAAGCTCTTTCCCCGCCGCCAGGCGTTCTTCCAGCCCGGTCAATGAAACCGCCTGGTCGAGGCCGAAGGGGCCGCTGGCCTCGCGGCGCAGCGACCAGATGCAGCCGCCGCAGCCCAGTTCGCGCCCGACATCGGCAGCCAGGGAACGGACATAGGTTCCTTTCGAACAGACCACTCGGAAGGCGGCCCGGGGCAGGTCGCAGGAGAGCAGTTCAAACGAATAAATCGTCACCCGGCGCTCGGGAATCTCGACCTCAAGCCCAGCCCGGGCATAGGCGTAAAGCGGCTTGCCCCGGCTTTTGATGGCCGAATAGAGCGGCGGCACCTGGGTAATCTCGCCCAGGAAACGGGCGAACACCGTTCGTATCGCCGCCGGGGTGATCGTCAACCGACCGGGATGCCGGCGCACCGTGGCACCATCCCGGTCAAGGGTATCGGTTTCGATCCCGAATTCAATCTCCCCGGTATAGACCTTGCGGCTTTCATCGAGAAACTGAATCAGCCGGGTGGCCCGGTTGCAGGCGATCGGCAAAACCCCGGTGGCCAGTGGATCGAGGGTGCCGGTATGGCCCACCTTGCGGCATTTGAGCAGACGCTTGACCCGGGCCACCACCTGCTGAGAGGTCAAGCCCTCTGGCTTGTCAATCACCAGGAAGCCGTCTTCAACCATCTAGGCAGACTTCTGCAGGCAACGGTCGACCATGGCAAAAACCTCTTCGACCACATCCGGCAAGCAGCCGCCCATCCGGCAACCGGCGGCATTGTGGTGGCCGCCGCCGCCGAATTCGGCCGCCAGGGAGGCAACGTTGACCCGGCCCCGGGAGCGAAAACTGACCTTGCATTCTCCGGGACCGGTTTCCCGGACCATGAAAGCCACCTCGACCCCGGCGATTGAGCGGGGATAATTGATCATGCCGTCGGTATGTTCACTGTTGCTGCCGGTCTCGGCAAACATCTCCTCGGTCACCCAGACCGAGGCGGCCCGGCCCGAAGGCGAAACCTTGAGGGTTTCAAGCACCCGGGCCAGTAGCCGGAGACGGGCTGCCGGATGGCTCTCGTAAACCTGCTGGGTCACTTCCCAGGGATCGACCCCGCGCCGCACCAGTTCACCGGCGGCGGCAAAGGCGGTCGGGGTGGCGTTGGAGTAACGGAAAGAACCGGTGTCGGTAAGAATCGCGGTATAGAGGTTGACCGCCACCGCGAAACCGAAACCGGGAGCCAGCTCAAGGGCGAGCTCGTAAACCAGTTCCCCGGTGGCGCTGGCCTCAGGGTCGACCAGGCTGACTTCGGCCTCGACCGAGGCGGTCAGGTGGTGGTCGATGCAGAGCATGTTCCGGGCTCCGGCCCAGGCCGCCAGTTCCTCTCCGGCCCGCTCCCGGCTGCTGCAGTCAAGCAGGCACAAAAGATCGCAGCTTTCCGGCAGCTGCCGGCCGAAACGTTCCGCCCCCGGCAGAAAAGCGAAATTATAGGGCACCGGGTCGCGATCATAAAGCGTCACCCTTTTACCCTGGTCGAGCAGCATCAGGGCCAGGGCCAGGGATGAACCCACGGCATCACCGTCAGGATCGACATGGGTGGCCACGACCACGCTGTCGGCCATCGCCAGAAGTGCCAGAGCCCGGTTCTCAACCTCCCGGTCAAAACGGCTCATTCAGCCTCCTGTTCCCGGTGAATCCGGACAAAAAGCTCCTCCAGGTGCTCCCCCTTGTCGGTCGTGCTGTCATAACGGAAATGCAGTTCCGGGATTCTCTTCAGGTGCAGGCGCCGGCCCATCTCCCGCCGCAGGTAGCCGGCCGTGCTCCGCAGGCCGGCAAGGGTGTCGACCCGCTCCTGCTCGGTGCCGAAAACCGTAAAAAAGACTTCGGCCTGGCTCAAATCGGGCGACACCTCGACGTCCATAACCGTGACAAAACCGATCCTGGGGTCCTTGATCTCCTTCAGCAGCATGATCGAGATCTCACTCTTGAGCTGATCGCCGACCCGCTGGCAACGCTGGCTGCGCACTTTCATCTGTCTGTCTCAACCGGTCCCGGCCCCCAGCCTTACAGGGTCGCCGTCACCTCTTCAAGTTCAAAGGCCTCGATCACGTCACCGACCTTGACATCGTTGTAGTTTTCAATGCCGATACCGCAGTCGAAACCGCTGGCCACCTCGCGGGCATCGTCCTTGAAACGCTTCAATGACGCGATCGTGCTTTCCACCACGACAACATCGTCCCGCAGCAGGCGCACCCTGGAGTTGCGCTTGACCTTGCCGTCGACCACCCGGCAGCCGGCAATGGTGCCGACCTTGGAGACCACGAAAACTTCGCGGACCTCGGCCCGGCCCAGGTAGACCTCCTGGATCTCGGGGGCCAGCAGCCCTTCCATGGCCTTGTGGATATCCTCGAGCAGATCGTAGATGACCGAGTAGAGGCGGATGTCGACCTTCTCCTGCTCGGCCAGGTGCTGGGCCTTGAGATCGGGACGAACGTTGAAGCCGACGATGATCGCCTGGGAAGCCGCCGCCAGCATGACGTCGGCCTCCTTGACCCCGCCGACCGCGGCATGGACGATGTCAACCTTGACCTTGTCGGTGGCCTGTTTGCACAGGGCTTCTTTGACCGCCTCAACCGAGCCCTGGACATCGCCCTTGACGATGATATTGAGTTTTTCGACCTGGCCCTCTTCCATCTTCTCGAAGAGTTCTTCGAGGGAGATCTTGCTGGTCTTGGAAATCTCCCTCTCGCGGGCCTTGAGCTGCCGGTTGGCGGTCAGTTCCTTGGCCTGTTTCTCGGACTTGACGACGTTGAAATCATCGCCGGCATCCGGCACCCCGCTCAAGCCCAGGATTTCGACCGGGGTCGAAGGGCCGGCACTTTCGATCTGCCGGCCGCGATCGTCCACCAGGGCCCGCACCCGGCCCCGGTGCAGACCGGCGACCACGAAATCGCCCTGTTTTACCGTGCCTTCCTGGACCAGGACCGTAACCACCGGCCCTTTGCCCCGGTCAAGCCGGGATTCCAGCACCACCCCGGCGCCGGGTTTGTTCGGGTTGGCCTTGATTTCCATAATCTCGGCCTGGAGCAGCACCATTTCCAGCAGGGTGTCGAGATTGATCTCTTTCTTGGCCGAAACCTCGACCATGATCGTGTCCCCGCCCCAGTCTTCGGCGACCAGGCCGTGCTCGGCGAGCTGCCGGCGAACTTCATCGGGACGGGCGTTATCCTTGTCGATTTTGTTGATGGCGACGATAATCGGCACTTCGGCCGCCTTGGCGTGGTTGATCGATTCCACCGTCGTCGGCATGACCCCGTCATCGGCGGCCACTACCAGGATAACGATATCGGTGACTCCGGCTCCCCGGGAACGCATCGAGGTGAAAGCCTCGTGCCCCGGGGTGTCGACAAAGGAGATCTGGCCGTTGGGCAGGGAAACCATGTAGGCCCCGATGTGCTGGGTGATGCCGCCGGCCTCACCCGCCGCCACCCGGCTTTTACGAATCGCATCGAGCAGCGAGGTCTTACCGTGATCGACATGCCCCATGATGGTCACTACCGGAGGCCTGGGAACCAGGTCTTCGGGATTGTCCTCGAGGGATTCGAGAACCACCTCTTCGTCAAAAGCGACATTCTCCACGGTATGCCCGTATTCATCAGCGAGCAAGACCGCGGTATCGTAATCGATAACCTGGTTGATGGTCGCCATCGTCCCCATCGACATCAGCTTGCCGATCACTTCGCCCGCCTTGACCCCCATTTTCTTGGCCAGTTCGCCGACGCTGATGACATCACTGATGCGAATCACCCGTTTAATCTCCTTGGGCACCGTGATCTCGGTTTTCTGCCCCGACCTCTTCTTGCCGCCCCGGCCTTTACGGCCCCGGCCCCGGTCGTCGCCAAAATTGAAATTCTTGATAACCGAGCGCCTGGAGCCCCGCCGCCCCCGGCTGTCACCGTCCGCCGGCCCGTCCTTGCGTTTGGACTTGCGCCCTTTTTTGCCGGCGGGGGAATCGGGAACCGGCGCCGGGGCGGCCGGGAAACGGTCATCGGCGACGGTCTCGGCCGCTTTGCCGCGCCCCCGGGGAGCCCGTCCCGGTGAACGGGTGTCAAGTTCACTCAGGGCCACCCTGCCGATTACCCGAGCTCCACGGCTGGCACCTTTTTTACCGGCCTTGCCCTCTTTTTCCGGCTCGACGGCTTCCGTCGCCGGGGCCGCCGCAGCCGCTTCACCCGTTTCCGCAACCGGAGTCGCCAGCGTTTCTTCAGAAGCGCGCACGCCCTCCCCTGCTTCGGCAACCTCGGCGGCCTCCGGGGTCGGAACCGGCTCGGCACCACTTTCGTCGGCCGGAGTTTCGGCAGCTTCGGCTTCCGTCCCGACGGCCGTCGCCGGGGCGGAAACAGCCTCTTCGGCAGCCTCCGCTGCGGCCTCTTCCACCGAGGCCTGGGCGCCGGCTTCAGGTTCGCTCTCCGGGGTTTTCACCTCCCCGGCCGCAACGCTTTCGACCGGGCTTCCGGCGGCGGTGTCGGAAACCTCTGCCGAGGAGCTCTCAACCTTTTCCTGAGCACCGGCTGCAGCCGTCTCCTCGGAAACAGCTTTTCTTACCACCTTCCGGCGCCGGCGACGGACCCCTGAACCTACCCGTTCTTCCACCACGTCAGGCCCCTGGTTTTCACGACACCAGTGCTTGACCCGGTTGACATCTTCATCGTTCAAGGAACTGAACTTGGTGCTGAACTCAATCTCCAGAGCATTCAGAATGGACAGCAGTTCAGGCTCTTTCAGTTTCAAGGCATGAGCAAGTTCATAAACCTTGGTTTTCTTTTTTTCCCGCAGAATCAAGGTTGGCTACCCCCTAATAACTTACAATTTATTCTCAATCTTCCACTAATTCTTCAAATCGCACACTTTTATCCCGGACGGGCTGTCGACGGCGGCCAGCGCGGTCCGGCTCTCCGGATCCAGCTGGATGCCGCCCGGAAGCCTGGCGAAACGCCGGCGCCCGGACAAAAGAATCTCCCGGCAGGCTTTCCGGCGGCAAAGGTAATAACCCCGCCCGGGAGCCGTAAACCGATGATCGAGACTCAATCCCGACCCGGTCCGGGTCAGGCGTAAAAGCTCTTTCTTAGCCTGTGGCCGGCGGCAGACAATACAGCTGCGCACCGGCCCGCCGGCTTCAAGTCTCAGTTTTTTCTGTTTCTTCGTCACCGGCTTCTTTCTCCGCCACAGGTTCGTCACCCCCGGGCTGAGACGGCTCGACTTGCTCCTCGACCGGCACCGAAACGGCCGCTTCTTCCGCCTCGTTATCTTCGGTTTCGGCCTCGGCTTCGACATCTTCGGCTTCGATTTCGGCTTCATCGCTGTCAGCGCTGCCCGGCGCACCCGCTTCATCGCTGTCAGCCGCGTCATCGGCCGCCTCTTCACCGTCGGGCTCGCCCCCCTGCTCCAGGGCTTCCTGGCGAGCATGGAAAACCTCCGCCGCCCGCTCGATCAGCAGCCGGGGATCAACCCCTTCCGTGCCGATGATGTCGGCAAGTTCCTCGACCGTGCTGCCGGCGATATCCTCGACCTTGCGAAAGCCGTTGTCGTAAAGCAGTTCCATGGCCGTATGGTTGAAATCCTCGAGTTCGGCGAAGGGAGCGAAAAGCTGGTCAAAATCGCTGGCCACCCGGGAAGCCGACTTGACATCGAGCTTCCAGCCGGTGAGTTTGGCCGCCAGCCGAACGTTGAGTCCCCGGCGGCCGATGGCCAGGGAAAGCTGCTCATCGAGGACCACGATCTCCATCTTGTGCTCCTCTTCATCAATAATGATCTTGCTGATCTCGGCCGGGGAAATAGCGTTGCAGACATAACGCACCGGGTCCGGATTCCAGCGGATGATATCGATCTTTTCGCCTTTGAGCTCCTGCACCACGTTCTGAACCCGGGAGCCCCGGACCCCGACACAGGCGCCGACCGGGTCGACATCGTGATCGTTGGTGGTAACCGCGATCTTGGCCCGGACGCCGGGCTCGCGGGTGGCCCCCATGATCTTGATAACCCCTTCGAAAATTTCCGGCACTTCGACCTCGAAAAGCCGGATCAGGAAACCGGGGTGGGTACGGGAAAGAACGATTTTCGGCCCCTTGACCGTGATCTCGACCTTCAACAGATAGGCCCGGATACGCTCGCCCTGGCGGAAATTCTCCCGGGGAATGGTTTCCGACCGGGGCAGGATCGCCTCGGTGCTGCCCAGGTTGACAATCAGGTTGCCCCGTTCGACCCGCTGGACCGCCCCGCTGACAATCTCGCCGACCTTTTCGTGGTACTCTTCGTAGATACTCTCCCGCTCGGCCTCGCGGATCTTCTGCATGATTACCTGCTTGGCGGTCTGGGCCGCGATCCGGCCGAAATCTTCGGTCTCGAGTTTCAGTCCCAGGCTGTCGCCAATCTCAATCTCGGGATCGATCTCACGGGCTTCCTCGTAGGAAATCTGGTAATAGGAGTTCTCCACGTTTTCAACCACGTCTACGAACTCGAAAAGCTCAATCTCCCCGGTTTCATCATCATAGGAAGCCTCGATTTCCCGGGCCGCTCCCAGTTTTTTCTTGGAAGCGGTTACCATTGCCGATTCGATTGCCTCGATCAGTATCTCCTTGGGGATATTTTTCTCTTTACTGACCTGGTCAAGAATGAAACTCAGACTTGAGGACATGATTTTAATTAACTCTCCCTGCTATAAAAAATAAAAAGAGTAACTATTCAGCCGAACCCGGGGTCGGGCGCGGTTTTCCTTCGCTAAGCGTTAAGATTTCTGTTTTTCCTCGCGCTCGCTTCGCCCGCATTGCAAAACTCGCTTACGCTCAGACAGTTGCAATGCTTATGGGCTCCCGCTCGCTGGGAAAAACAACGAAATCTTTCCGAAACCGCTCAGAAAAACCACCCCCGCCCC
>WFRT01000305.1 GCA_015486445.1 Pseudomonadota bacterium
CGCATTGCAAAACTCGCTACGCTCAGACAGTTGCAATGCTTATGGGCTCCCGCTCGCTGGGAAAAACAACGAAATCTTTCCGAAACCGCTCAGAAAAACCACCCCCGCCCCCTCCTGAAAGAGGGGAGATAAAATTTAGCTGAATAGTTACTATCTCTCAAACCATTCGTAAACTTCAACGGAGACACGAAAATGCCCGAAATCAAGCCTTTCAAAGGAACCCATTACAACCCGGAAAAGATTGCCGACTTAGGCCTGGTCACAGCCCCGCCCTACGATGTAATCACGGCCGAAACCAAGCGGGAGCTGCTTGCCCGCAGCCCCTACAACGTCATCCGCCTGATTCTCGGCAAAGCGGCCCAGGAAATGGGCGGCCAACGGCCGGTCGCCGAATTCGAGGAGGCGGCCCGGACCTTCCGCCGCTGGCTCGAAGAGGAGATCCTGGTTACCGATCCGGAACCCACGCTCTACGATCTCGAAGAGGAATTTGAAGCGGTGGGGAAACGCTACTGCCGACGCGGCTTTATTGCCGTCTTGAGACTCGAGGCCGGCCGCAGCCAGGTCCGCCCGCACGAAAAAACGATGAGCGCCCCGAAAGAGGACCGGCTGGCGCTGACCCGCCACTGCCAGGCCAATTTCAGCCAGATTTTCACCCTCTACGAGGATGAAGCCAACACCGTGGAGCAACTTCTCGCCGAGGCCCGGCCGGCCAAGCCGATGCTCTCCTACTCCGCCGACGGCGTCACCCGCCGGCTCTGGCGGATCACCGACCCGGAAGTCATCAGGCAGGCCCGCGAACATCTCGAACACCGGGAGATTTTCATTGCCGACGGACATCACCGTTACGAAACCGCGCTTTTGTACCGCCGGGAACAGCTGCAAAAGCACCCCGAGGCAACCGGCAACGAGCCCTGGAACTTCGTCATGAGCTACTTCTCCAGCATGTCGAGCCCGGGCCTGGCGATCCTGCCGACCCACCGCCTGCTCTCCAACTTCCCGCTGCCGGAGAGCGAAGCCCTGGTTACGGAACTCAGCAAATATTTCACGGTCGAAAGCTGCCCGGCCCCGGCCGGCGACCTCGAAAGGGAGGCAGACCAGCTCCTGGCCCGGCTGGCGGCCGGCAACGGCCGGCCCCGTTTCATTTTCCTGGCCGAAAACCTTGACGCCCCGCTGCTTCTGACCCTGAAGCCGGAAAGCGCCGCCGCCGTTCTCGGCCGGCTTCCCTCCTCGCTGGCCGAACTAGACGTCTCGGTGCTGCAGCAGCTGGTTTTCACCCACATCCTCAAGATCAGTTCGGCCGACATGGAGGAACAGCGCTATACCCGCTACACCCAGGATGCGGCCGAGGCCCTGGCCGCGGTCCGCAACGGCGCCGCCCAGATCGCCGTCCTGCTCCGGGGCACCAAGATCAACCAGGTCAGCGAAGTCGCCCGCCAAGGGGAAAAAATGCCGCAGAAATCAACCTTTTTCTACCCCAAACTGGCAACCGGACTGCTGATCAACCGCCTCGACGACGAGATCGGCATGCTCTAGAACCGGCGCCCCCAGAGTTCGATGTCCGCAGAAAATCCGCCAACCTCACTCGACCAGCCGCCCGGCTGCGACCTGGTCATAGAACAGCCGGTCCGGGGCTACCGCTACAACCAGGACCCCTTCCACCTGGTCAACTTCATCGCCGGCCGGCGACAACTATGGCAGGCCGGGTTCGCCCGGGGCTGCCTCGACATCGGCTGCGGCGTCGGCGTCCTGCCCCTGGCCCTGGCCCGCGTCTTTCCCGAAACCGCTTTCGTCGGCATTGAAATCCAGCCCGAGCTGGCCCGGCTGGCGCTTGCCAACTGCCGGCGCAACCGGCTCGCCGACCGGGTGCAGATCATCACCGCCGATCATCGCCAGGCCGCCACCCGGTCCAAGCTGAAAAACCGCTTCGGAATCGTGGTCAGCAACCCGCCCTACTACCCGGCCGGGGCCGGCCGCCTCAACCGCTGCCCCCAGAAGAACCTGGCCCGCCACGAACTGGCCGGCAAGCTCGACGATCTCGCGGCCTCGGCCGCGGCCTTTCTCGACGCCCGGGGGGTTTTCATCCTGGTTTTTCCGGCCGAGCGCCTTTTCGAACTTTCGGCCGCTCTCCAGCGCCACCGGCTCGAGCCCAAACGGCTGCAGGTTCTCACCCCGGCCGCGGCCGACCGGGCCGCCACCATCATCCTGGCGGCCCGGAAAAACGGCCAGCCCGGAGTTGTCATCGA
>WFRT01000306.1 GCA_015486445.1 Pseudomonadota bacterium
GCCCGTCGCAAGGTGCGGGTGCCGGTGGTCCTGACCCGGGACGAGGTTGCCCGGGTGGTTGCGGCCCTGAATGGAGTGCCGCAACTGGTCGTCAAAATGCTTTACGGCAGCGGGCTGCGGATTAGTGAAGCCTTGAATCTGAGGGTCCAGGATATCGATTTCGCGATGCAGCAGGTAACGGTTCACAGTGGCAAGGGAGACAAGGATCGCGTGACGACCCTGTCGCGGTCTCTGGTTCCCCATTTGCAGGAACACCTGGAAAAAGTCAGGCTCGTGCATGAACATGATCTGGAACAGGGGTTCGGTGAGGTTTACCTGCCCGGGGCCCTGGCGAAGAAATATCGGAACGCGGCCCGGGAGTGGGGCTGGCAGTATGTTTTTCCCTCCCGGCAGTTGTCGATCGATCCCCGCAGCGGCACAACCCGTCGTCACCATGTCGACCCCAGTGTCATCAGCAAGGCGATCCGGCGGGCGGTGCGCGCGGCCGGGATTACCAAGCGGGTGACGCCGCATACCTTTCGTCACAGCTTTGCCACCCATCTTCTGCAGCGGGGAACCGATATTCGGACGATTCAGAAACTCTTGGGGCACAAGGATGTCAAAACCACCGAGATTTATACCCATGTCATCCGCCTGGGCGGCCAGGGGGTGGTCAGCCCCCTCGATGATCTTTAATTGGGCGGGGGATGGCGGTGGAGCGTTTCGCGGTGACGATTATTGGGGCCGGGGTTGTCGGCCTGGCGGTCGCGGCCCGGCTGGCGCCCCGGTTCGGGGGCGAGCTGCTGCTGGTTGAGCGCTGCGGGAAGTTCGGCCGGGAGACCAGCAGTCGCAACAGCGAGGTCGTCCACGCCGGCATCTACTATCCCCGGAATTCGCTGAAGGCCCGGTTGTGCGTGGCCGGCCGCCGGCGGCTTAAAGAGCTCTGCCGGGGCCGGGGAATCGGCTGGCGGCAGCTGGGCAAGCTGATTGTCGCGGTGGAGGAGGACGAGGAAGAAGAGCTTTCGCGGCTACTTGAGTCGGGGTCGGAAAACGGGGTCGAGGGTCTGCGGCTGCTGGGTGCTGACGCGGTCGGCCGGCTGGAGCCCGCGGTCCGGGCCCGGGGCGCGCTTTTTTCTCCGGCCACAGCGATTATCGACAGCCACGGGCTGATGAGCTTTTTCCTCTACCAGGTCCGCGAGGCCGGGGCCGTGGTGGCGTTCAACAGCACGGTCGAGCAGGTGGCGGCGGCCGGCGACGGTTTTTCTCTGCGGTGCCGGACCGGGGACGGGGAGTTTACTTTCTTTTCCCGGCAGGTGGTCAACGCCGCCGGGCATGGGGCCGCGGAATTGAGTCGGAAGCTGGGATTGCCGACTCCGAGGGTCTATCCGGCCCGGGGCTGCTATTTCAGCTGCCGGGGCCGTTCCCCGGTGGCGCGGCTGATCTACCCGGTGCCGCCGGCCCGGGGGCGGGGGCTGGGAATTCACGCCACCCTGGACCTCGGCGGCCGGCTGCGTTTCGGGCCCGATCTCGAATACGTGGAACGGGCCGATGATTTCCGGGTGCCGGAAGGCCTGCGGGAGAAGTTCGCCCGGGCCGTGGCCCGCTACCTGCCGGCCGTGACGGCCGACCGCCTGGACCCCGACATGGCCGGCGTCAGGCCCCGCCTCCAGGGACCGGAGGACGATTTCCGGGATTTCCTGGTGCGCGCCGAGAGCGCGGCCGGCTTTCCCGGCTTCATCAATCTTCTCGGGATCGAATCCCCGGGTTTGACCGCGGCCCCGGCGCTTGCCGACATGGTGGCCGGCTTTTTCTCCTGAAAGCCGGGAAAAAGCCCGCGAGAATTAAAAAAGCCCCGGAGACGGGGCTTTTTCGGTTTGTGGGAAAAGAAGTTTTTGTGGGCCCGGGCCGGGTGGTTTCGCGGCGTTCCGGCGGCGGTTCAGTGGCCGAGGTAGGCCTTGTGGATGTCGGGGTCTTCCATCAGTTCGGCGGCGTTGCCGGAGAGAATGATTTCGCCGGTTTCGAGAAGGTAGCCGCGGTGGGCGAAATCGAGCGCCAGCTTGGCGTTCTGTTCGACCAGGAGGATCGTGATGCCCTCCTGGTTGAGTTGCTTGAGGGCCCGGAACATGTCGTACATCAGCAGCGGGGCGAGGCCCATCGAGGGTTCGTCGAGCATCAGGAATTTGCAGCCCGACATCAGGGCCCGGCCGACGGCCAGCATCTGCTGCTCGCCGCCGCTCAAGGATTCGCTGCGCTGGTGGCGGCGTTCGGCGAGCCGGGGGAAAAGGTCGAAAACCTCGTTGTAGTCTTTCTCGAGGTCGGCCCCCTTTTCCCGGGAATAGGTGGCCAGGGTCAGGTTTTCCATGACCGTCAGGTTGCCGAAAATGTGGCGGCCTTCCGGGGCCAGGGCGCAGTGGAGCTTGCGGACGACGTCGTGGGGCTCGGTCTTGACGATCGATTTGCCGTCGAAGAGGATGTCGCCGCCGGTCAGGCGCGGGGCCTCGGGCGGGGGCAGCCGGGTGATGGTGTGCAGGGTCGTGGTCTTGCCGGCCCCGTTGGCCCCGATCAGGGTGACGATTTCCCCCTGGTTGACGGTAAAGCTGATCCCGTGCAGGGCCGTGATATTGCCGTATTTAACCTCGAGGTCCTTGACCTCGAGCAGGGGAGTGGTGTTCCGGTCGGACATGTTGCTAACCTTGTTGAACTCGTAAAAAGTCGATTGTCAGGCAACCAAAAGGGATGGCGCAGGAAAATTCTCAGCCGTACGCCGGCCCGGGATTTTCCCGGACGCTCACACGTTGTCGTCGCCAAGATAGGCCTTGATGACCTCATGGTTGTTCTGGATTTCGTCCGGCGTGCCCTGGGCGATGAGCCGCCCGAAGTCGATGACCGAGATATGGGAGCAAAGGGTCATGACCACCTTCATCTGGTGCTCGATCATCCAGATGCTGATGTCGAACTGTTCGAAGATCCACTTGATCAGTTCGATCAGTTCGTTGACGTCGGCCGACTGCAGGCCGGCGGCGGGTTCGTCGAGCAGCAGCAGTTTGGGCCCCGAGGAGAGCGCCCGGACGATTTCGACCTTGCGCTGCATGCCGTAGGGCAGGTTGCCCGGGGTTTCGTCGGCGTATTCGCGGATCTTGAAAATCTCCAGAAGTTCCAGGGCCTGGCAGCGCATCTCGCTCTCTCTTTCGAGGTAGCGGGAGGTCCGGAAAAAGAGGTTGCCGAGGCCGTAGCCGAGTTGGAAGTGCTGGGCCACGAGGATGTTGTCGAGCACCGACATCTCTTTCCAGAGGCGGATGTTCTGGAAGGTCCGGGTGATGCCCAGGGCCGAGACCTGGTGGGGCTTGAGGCCGGCCAGGTTGCGCCCCTCGAAGATGATTTCGCCCCGGGTCGGCTTGTAGAAGCCGCTGACCAGGTTGAAAACCGTGGTTTTGCCGGCCCCGTTGGGACCGATCAGGCCGACCAACTGGCGGTGGCCGATTTCCAGGTTGAGCTCGGAAACCGCGCAGATGCCGGAAAACAGCTGGGTTAAGTCCTTGATTTCGAGCAGGTTCATAAAATTATTTGAATTTGTAGAATTTTTTCAGTTTCGGAAAGATGTCGGAAAGTTCCCGGTGGCCCATGATGCCCTCGGGCCGGAACTGCATGATGATGATCAGAAGCAGCGGAATCGCCACCCACTTGATGATCTGCAGCGGCCGCAAAAGCTCGAGCAGCAGGGTAAAGAGCACGGCCGAAAGGATCGAGCCGGTCAGCGAACCCATGCCCCCGAGATAGACCATGACCAGGGCCTCGGTCGATTTCAGCAGGTCGAAAGACTTCGGGTTGACGTAGCCCACGGCATGGGCGTAAAGGCCGCCGGCGATCCCGGCCAGGCCCGAGGAGAGCATGAAGGTGATGAGCTTGACGCGGTTGGTGTTGACGCTCATGATCTCGGCCGCGACCTCGTCCTGGCGGATGGCCTCGACCCCCTTGCCGTAGGTCGAACTCATGTAGCGGCGGATGATGACCAGGGTCAGGACCATGAAGATGAAGACCCAGAGAATCATCCAGGGAATCCCGGCAAAGTCTTCCATTGCGAAAATCACCCGCCGCATGCCCATGAAGCCTCGGGCCCCGCCGATCTTGTCGATGTTGATGATCGTCGTGATGATGATGTAGTTGGCGGCGATGGTGATGATGGCGAGATAGTCGTCCCGGGTGCGGAACGAGGGAATCGCCACTAAAAGCCCGGTCAGGGCGGCCGCCAGGCCGCCGATGATGAGGATGACGGGAAAGCCGAAAGCGGCCCATTCCGGCGGCAGCAGCGGGGCTCCGAAGACCCGGCTCTTGGTGAACAGGGCGACCGACAGCACCGAGGAGACGTAGGCGCCGACGGCGATGAAGCCGGCGTGGCCGCAGGAGAACTCGCCCATGTTGCCGTTGACCAGGTTGAGGCTTGAGGAGATGATGACGTTGATCCCCATGAAGAGGAGGATGGTCTGGAGGTAGACGTCGATGACCTCGAACCAGGCCAGCCCCATCAGGACGGCGAACAGAACAAGCAGCAGAACGGGAACGCTGAGACGTTTCATGGCTTGGTTTCGATACTCAGATTTTAGTGGTTTTCGGCATTCCGAAGAGGCCGGTTGGCTTGACGGTCAAAATCAGCAGCAGAATCGTGAACGAAATCAGGTCGCGGTAGGAGGAGGGGAAGAAGGCGACGACCATGATCTCGGTGATGCCGAGGATGAACCCTCCGGCAAAGGCCCCGCGGATGTCGCCGATGCCGCCGACGACCGCCGCGATAAAGGCTTTCCAGCCGATCGAAATTCCCATGTAGGGATCGAGAATCGGGTAGGAGAGGGCAAAGAGGATGCCGGCCAGGCCGGCCATCGAGGAGCCCAGGATGAAGGTGAAAACGATAATCTGGTCGATCGGGATACCCATCAGCGGCACCGCGAACTTGTCGTAGGAGATCGCCCGCATGGCCATGCCGGCCTTGGTCCGGGTGATAATCATGTGGAGGATGACGAAGCTTAGGATCGAGGTCAGGATGACCCCGATCTTTAAGTTGGTGACGCTGACCGGACCGAACTGGTAGACGACCTTGTCGATCAGTTCGGGGAATTTCTTGCGGCTCGCGCCGAGCAGCAGGAGGTTGCCGTTTTCGAGGATCAGCCCGGCCATCAGCGCGGTGATGACGACGTAGAGCCGGTTGGCGCCCTTGCGCCTCAGCGGCCGGTAGGCGATGCGCTCCAGGGTGACGCCGACCACCGAGGTCAGGACCATGGTGATCGGGATGGTCAGAGCGAGCACGACCCAGCCCGGCAGGGCCGGGATGCCGCCGTAGACCCCGAGCAGGGCGCTGGCGATGAAGAAGGCGATGTAGGCGCCGACCATGACGATGTCGCCGTGGGCGAAGTTGATCAGGCGCAGGACCCCGTAGACCAGGGTGTAGCCGAGGGCGATCAGGGAATAGAAACTGCCCCACTGCAGGGCGTTGAGCAGGTTTTGGAACAGGGTATCCACGGTGGCAACTACCGCTCTCCCGAAACCGGGGAGCTGTCAAATTAAGACGCGGAGGATATGTCTCAGCGCATACCCTCCGCGTCTCAAATTGTTTTTTTTTATCAACCCCGGGAAGCCCAGGGCCGGCTGGGGGCTTCTATTTGCCTTCCGGGCAGACCGACTTGGTGAAAACGAACTCGCCCTTGTCGCTGATCCTGACGATGACGGCGCACTTGATCGGGTCGCCCTGATCGTCGAACTTCATGTTGCCGGTAATCCCGGCGAAGCTCTTGATGCTGGCCATGCCGTCGCGCACCGCCTTGCGGTCCTTTCTCAGGTTGCCGGTCAAACCGCCGGTGTTCTGGATGGCTTTCAGGACCAGGCGGGTGGCGTCCCAGGTCAGGGCCGCGACGTCGTCCGGCACGTAGCCGTACTTGGCCTTGTAGCGGTCGATGAACTCCTTGGTCTTGCCCTTGGCCCCGGCCGCGGCGTAGTGGGTCGAGAAGTACTGGCCGATGCAGTCCTTGCCGCAGAGGTTCATCAACTCGGCCGAGCCCCAGGCATCGGAACCCATGAAGGGGCCCTTCCAGCCGAGGTCGTGGGCCTGCTTGATGATCAGGGCGACTTCGTTGTAGTTGTTGGGCAGGAAGATGAAATCAGGCTTGGCGGCGATGATCGTCGTCAACTGGGCGCTGAAGTCCTGGTCCTTGTCGCCGTAGCTCTCGAAAGCGACGACCGAACCCTTGCCGTTCTTTTTCTCCCAGTCGGTCTTGAAGATCTCGGCCAGGCCCTTGCTGTAGTCGTTGGCCAGGGCGTAGAGGACGGCGGCCTTCTTGGCCTTGAACTGGTCCATCGCGAAGTTGACGGCGACCGGGCCCTGGAAGGGATCGAGGAAGGCGGCGCGGAAGACGAAGGGGCGGTCGAGGGTGGTGTCGGGGTTGGTCGACCAGGGGGAGATCATGACGGTCTGGTTGAGGTCGGCGATTTCCCCGGCCGGCACCGCCTGCTTGCTCGAGTTGGGGCCGACGATGGCCAGGACCTTGTTGCGGTCGATCAGCTTCTGGGCCACGGCCACCGCCGATTCAGCCTTGGATTCGTTGTCCTCGTAGATGAACTCGAGCTTGTAGGTCTTGTCACCGACCTTGAGTCCACCCTGGCCGTTGACGTCGGCCTTGAGCATCTCGGCCGCGAACTTCGAGGACTCGCCGACCTTGGGAATCTCACCGGTCAGGGGGATGTTGAAGCCGATTTTGATGGTGTCGGCGGCTAACGCGCTGCCGGCCATCAGGCTGCAGAGAAACAGGGCTAGAAGCAGGGTCGTGATTTTTTTCATGTCAATCTTCCTCCGGGCTGAAAATAAGGTGTAATTGCGGGCTTTAGTGAGGCCCCCGAATTAGCAGGTTGTGGCCTGAGCGTCAAGTCTTTTCCTCGGCTGTGCAACTCCCGGCCCGGGGGGTGGCAAATCTCCGGCCGCCGCAGGTTTTCGCAAAAGACTTGCCCTTTTTTTCACAGTCTGCTAGGGGCGGAAAAGGCGGCCCGCCGCCGGTATGAGGCTTGACCGTTAACGGAACCTGAAAACAGTTGCAAGAGGTTTAAAACATGGCCCGTTTCAAAATCCTGATTACCGACAACCTGGCCCCCGAGGGGGTTGCCATCCTGGAAGCCGAGCCCGAGATCGCGGTTGACCTCAAAATCGGCATCAAAAGCGACGAGCTGAAAAAGATCATCTCCGGCTACGACGCCATCATCACCCGCAGCGGCACCAGCATCACGGCCGATCTGCTGGAGGACCCGGGCCGTCTGAAGATCATCGGCCGGGCCGGGGTCGGGCTCGACAACGTCGACATCGAGGCCGCCAGCATCAAGGGCGTCATCGTCATGAACGCGCCTACCGGCAATACCATCGCCGCGACCGAGCTGACCTTCGGCATGATGCTGTCCGCCTGCCGCAAGATTCCGGCCGCCAATCTTTCCCTGCGCCGGCTCGAGTGGGACCGCAAGCGTTTCATGGGCATCCAGCTCTACGGCAAGACCCTGGGGATCGTCGGCCTGGGGCGCATCGGCGGCAACGTCGCGGTCCGGGCCAAGGGCTTCGGGATGCAGGTTATCGCTTACGATCCCTACGTCAAAAAGGCCCGGGCCGAGGCCCACGGGGTGCGGCTCTGCGAAACCCTGGAGGAGCTGCTGCGGGCCAGCGATATCATTACCTTTCACACCCCGCTGACCGACGAGACCCGCAACCTTGTCGACCGCAGGGAAATCGCGCAAATGAAAGACGGGGTGGTCGTCATCAACTGCGCCCGCGGCGGCATTGTCAACGAGGACGCGCTCTGCGAGGCCGTCAAGTCGGGCAAGGTTTTCGCCGCCGGGATCGATGTTTTCAGCCGTGAGCCGCTGGGCGAGCACCCGCTGCTCGAACTCGACAACGTTTTCGTTACCCCCCATCTCGGGGCCAACACGGCCGAGGGCCAGAAAGGGGTGGCGGTGATTATTGCCGAACAGGTGGTCAGCGCCCTGCAGGGCCGTTCCTACGAGAACGCCGTCAACATCCCCTACATGCGGGCCCAGCTGCCCGAGGAGATGCGTTCCTATTTCGATCTTGCCGAGGCCATGGGGCATCTCGCGGCCCAGGTCGTCAACGGCCGCCCCGAGGCCCTCGAAATGGTCATGGTGGGGCCCAAGTTCTACGACGATTTCGGCGAGCGCATCTTCGATTCCCCGTTCAATTTTCAGCCCTTCACCAGCGCCGCCCTGAAAGGCTTCATGGAACGCAGCGTCGCCGAAAAGGTCTCTTTCATCAACGCCCCCTACCTGGCCCGGGAGCGCAACCTCGCGGTCTACGAATCCAAGACCAGCACTTTCGCCAATATGAACGATCTCTTCGTCGTCAAGGTCAAGACTGACGTCGAGGAGATGATCGTGGCCGGGACCGTCTTTTCCGACAACCAGGGGCGCATCCTGCAGCTCGACCAGTTTCGCCTCGAGATGATCTCGCGGGGCACCTATCTCTACTTCAAGAATATCGACAAGCCCGGCATCGTCGGCGGCGTCGGCACGGTGCTCGGCCGCCATAATATCAACATCGCCGGCTTCAACCTCTCCCGGATCAAGGGCGGCAAGGCGGTTTCGTTCGTCTCGGTCGACAACGAGATTACCCAGGAGGTGCTCGACGACCTGCTGCAGGTCGACGGCCTGATCGAGGCCAAGGTCGTAACCCTGTAGGCCAGGCTTCAGCCGGCCGGCAGGCCGGCCAGGGTGTCGTGGTGGATGGTGATCCGGTGTTCTTTTCTGAGCTGCGTCATCAGGCGGCGGAAAAGTTCGAGCTGGTTTTGGCGAATCAGCTTTTCCCGGGCCGCTTTCCGGTCGAGGTCGGGATGCTGGCGGCGGAAGGCCTCGACGGCGGCCTGGTCCGGGGTTGCGGGGCGGGAGATCTTGTCGGTGAGGTAGGCTCGCAGGACGATGGTTTCGTGCTCGCCCGGCGAGAGTGAGCCGTGTTTCTTGAGTTCGTCGATCTTGAAGTAGCCGTCCCGGCGGGCCGCTTCGAGCAGCAGGACGCGGTCGATTAAATGGTTGACGAGCTTCTCCCGCTCTGGGGCGGCGGCCGGCAGGGCCGCCTCGGAGTCCTTGAAGAGCGCAAGATACTTTTTCAGGTCGGCCCCGGTCAACTGGCGCTTGTCGATTTCGACCAGCACAACCTGGTCGGGGACGGCGGCCGCAAGCTGCTTTTTTTCGGCGGCCGCCTGCGATGGGCTCGAGCCGGAGTCGCAGGCGGCGGCCGGGACCAGGA
>WFRT01000307.1 GCA_015486445.1 Pseudomonadota bacterium
ATCGACGAGCCCAGCCTCCGGGTCCTGGGGCAGTGGCCCTGGCCCCGGGTGGTCCTGGCCCGGATTCTCGAGAAGATCCTGGTCCAGCGGCCGGCCGCCGTGGGTTTTGACATTCTCTTTCCCGAGGCCGACCGGACTTCGCCGGTCGAGTTGAAGAAGTTTTACCGGGAGAGTCTCGGGATTGATATCAACATCGACAGCCTGCCGGCAAAATTGCGCGATCACGACCGTATCTTTGCCCGGGTGCTGGCCTTAGGCCCCGTGGTTCTGCCGCTCTATCTCGGCAACCGGGATGAACCCGGCAACTGCAACCTGGCTTCGTGTCTCGAACTGCTGCGCCTGGAACCCGGGCTCAAACTCCCCGGGGCCCGGTATGTGCTGTGCAATTTCCCGGTTCTCCAGGAGGTCGTGAACGGCAGCGGTTTTATCAATGCCGCGGTCGACAGCGACGGGATTTTACGGCGCAACCTGCTCTTTGTCGGTTACCAGGGCCAGGGCCTGCCGTGTCTTGCCCTGGCGATGCTGGCCCAGGCCGACCCGGAAATCGAAATCCATTCCGTAAAAGGAGGGTGGTCGCCGCTTATGGTTGATTTTGCCGGGCGCAAGATCTTTACCAACCGGCGTGGCGAGGTGCTCAATTACCTTTACGACCGTTCCCGTTTCAAATCGATTTCGGCTTACCAGCTTCTTGCCGGCGGGATTCCGGAAGGGTTGTTCAGCGGCAAAATGGTTTTGGTCGGGGCTACGGCGACCGGTCTTTTCGATCAGTATACCACTTCCCGGGGGAGGTTTTTGCCCGGGGTTTTTTACCACGCTTCGCTGCTCGAGAACCTGCTCGACGGGCGGACGATCTACCAGCCTGAACTTTCAAAAAAGATCGCCCTGTTTGTCTCCTTCCTGCTCTCGGTCCTGATCCTGAGCCTGATTATCCACCGCCATTACCTGCTGTCCTGGGGATTGTTCTGCGGGGCTTCCCTGGGGGCCCTGATCCTGGCCTGGATCATGCTGGGCCGGGGGGTCTATATCTCTCCGGGTTATTTTCTGGCCCCGTTCTTCTGCCTCTTTTTCGTCGTCTCCCTGTTTTTCGCAATCCTGCATTATATCGAGCGCCGGCGTTTTCTGGAAGAGCTGGGCGAGGCCCATTCGGCGGCCATCGACAGTATGACCATGGTGGCCGAAAGCCGGGACCTTGAAACCGGGGCCCACATCATCCGGACCAAGGAGTATGTCGTCACCCTGGCCCGGGCCCTGCGCCGCCAGGGGCATTACCGCGGCCAGCTCGATGTCCGGGTCATCGAACTTCTGTACCGGGCCGCGCCCATGCATGATATCGGCAAGGTGGGAATCCCGGATGCGATTTTGTGCAAACCCGGCAAATTGACCGAGGAGGAGTACCGGGTGATGCAGAGCCATGTCGAGATCGGCCGCTCGATCATCGAAAATGCCATCAACAACTACAGCAAGACCAATGACTTTCTGCTCATGGCCTCCAATATCGCTTACTGTCATCATGAAAAATGGGACGGGAGCGGCTATCCCCGGGGGGTCGCGGGAGACGAGATTCCGCTGGAAGGACGCCTGATGGCGGTGGCCGATGTTTTTGACGCCCTGGTCAGCGTCCGCTGTTACAAGGGAGAGCTTTCCTTTGCCGATGCCGAGCGTATCATTGCCGGTGAAAGCGGCCGCCATTTCGATCCCCGGATTGTCGAGGCTTTTAAGTCGTGCCGCGAAAAGATGCGGAAAATCGCTGCCCGCCACCGGACCCGGGGCGATGATGCGCCCCATGGAGATCTCTACGACAGCGTCTTGTGAAGTTCCTGGAGAAGCTGAAAAAAGTTCATTTCGGACCATAAAAAAGGGCCATCCATTGAGTGGATGTCCCTTTTAAGTTTGTGGTGGAGGATAAGGGATTCGAACCCTCGGCCTCAGCATTGCGAACGCTGCGCTCTCCCAACTGAGCTAATCCCCCGGGTTTTCCCCGAATTTCGAGGAGGCCCGTTTCTACTAGAAAAGGGGGCGGCTGTCAATTCTATTTTTTGCCCGGTTTCAGGCTCCGCACCGCTCCGGGTAGCGCCGGCACAGGACCTCGCGGATGGCCTTTTTAAGCTCCTCCAGGCTGGCCGCCTTGACAACATAGGCATCCGAGGCCCAGGTCGTGAAATCCTGCTTGTAGTCGCTGTAGGCCGAGCAGAGGATAACCGGCAGGTCGCGATCGATCTCCTTGATCCGGACCAGGGCGTCAACCCCGGAAATGCCGGGCAGCTTGATGTCCATGACCACCAGGTCGGGCCGGGTGGCGGCGATCTTGTCCAGGGCCTCCTCGCCGCTGGCCGCGGCCGTGACCTGGTAGCCCTCATCCCCGAGTTCCTCGAGGTAGAGCAGGCGGATGTTTTCTTCGTCGTCCGCCACCAGGATGGAAAATTGCTGCTGGGTCATGATTTTCACCTCGTCTTTTCTATTTTATGGTTGTTTTATCGTGTGTTTGACATGTTTGACGGGGAGGGTGGCAACCATCCTGACCCCGGTTCCAACCCGGTTGTGAAAATGAATGTCGCCTCCGTGGTTCAGCATGATGCGGTAGCAGATCGGCAGGCCGAGGCCGGTGCCGCTGTGCTTGGTGGTGAAAAAAGGATTGAAGATGTCGTGGATGACCTTTTCCGGGATGCCTCCGCCGTTGTCTTCGACCTCGATCAGGGCGTAGCGGCGGCGGCTTTCGATTTCGCAGTAGGAGGCGGTTCGCAGGCGGATGAATTTGGGAGCCTCGTCAGGGATTTCGCTTAATGCCTGGATGCTGTTGTTGACGAGGTTGACCAGGACCTGCTTGATCTGGTTGCCGTCGCACTCCACCGGTTCGAGATCCGGCGCCAGCTGCAGCTTGAATTCGATGTTGCCGTTTTTCAACTCCCGGGTGAAAAGATCGCGGGTTTCCCGGGCCAGCTGGTTGAGGTCGGTGGGGGTGAAATTGTCGGTTTCAGGCCGGGAGAGGGCCAGTACGTTGTTGACGATTCCTTCCAGGCGCTCGATTTCCTTGGTGATGATCCGGCTGTAATTCTTTTCCCGGGTGTCGTCGGGGATCTTTTTGTGCAGGCGCCGGGCGAACCCGCCGATGGAAACCAGGGGATTTTTGATCTCGTGGGCGATGCTGGCCGCCATCTCTCCCAGGGCGACCAGTTTTTCACTCTGGTTTAAGCGGAGCTGAGCCTGGTTCAGGTTGTCGAGAGAACTTCTCAGGCTCAGGTAGAGACGGGTGTTGTCGAGGGCCAGGGCGGCGGCGTCGGTAAACAGGGTGATGTAATTGAGATCTTCGTCGTTGAAATGATCGGCCGCGGCCAGCAGCAGGCCGGAACTTTTTTCCTGGCCCGACAGGGGGATGACGATGACCCGGGTCTGCGGCAGGAATTCCGGGAACCGGCTGTCGATTGCCGTGATGATGCTGGTCGGCAGGATGGCCGGTCGACCCTTGGCCAGGGCCTGCTGAAAGCGCGGCGGGGTTGTTTCCAGGGGCGGCAGGACCAGGCCGGTCAGCCGTTTCCGCAGGGACTCGGGCGGGTCCAGGCTGGCGGCCAGCAGGTGGTTGTTCAACTCGTCATCGTCGCCGGTGAGTTTTTCCAGGGGTCGCCCGCCCGGCGGGGTCCGGGCGTAAAAAACCTGTGCTTCCGAAGGCTTTTTCCCGGTTTCCAGGTAGAGGGCGGCAAGGCTTCCGAAGCCCTCCGGGCTGACCAGGGCGCCCAGGGTCAGGCGAATGATTTTTTCGGTGCTGTTGGCCGCCATCAGGGAATTCTTGATCCGGTGCAGCAGGGTCAGTTGCCGGTTGCGCCGGGCCGCAGCCCGGGTGGCGCTTTCCAGTTGCCGGCGGGCCTGCTCCCTTTCCACGGTGGCGGCGATATGCAGGGCCAGGATCTCCAGGAGTTCGAGTTCCTCGTCTTCGATGGGCATGATTTCGCGGGAAAAATCATTGTCGACCAGGAAAAACTCAAGGTTTCCGAGGCCTCCTTGCGGTCCCGGCAGGGGGGCGATAATGTGGGCCAGAAAGCGTTTGAAAAAGGTTTCATAGGCCGGTTCGGCTGCCATGTTGCTGTGGCGGTCGATGACCTTGAGGGTCGTGAGGCTGTGTCTGTCCGGGCCCCGGCTGACGGCTTCGATCATGGCCCTCTGTTCCGGGTCGAGCCGGCCGTGTTCGATAACCCGCAGCCCGTTTCCGGGGGTAAAGATGTTGAGCCGGGCGATCGAGTTGGCGAAAAAGAGCGGCGCGGCACTGGGCAGTCTGGAGAAAACCTCGTCCAGCCGGCCGCCGGAGTTGAGCCAGACTCCGACCTGGTGCAGGAACTTCAGCTGCTGGACCAGGATCCGGTCGCGCTCCCGGTGGGTGGCGCAGCGCAGGGAGAGGGTCAGGAGCCGGGCGATCACCTGGATGAAGCGGATTCTTTCCGAGTCGTCCGGGAGCGGGATTTTCCCGGCCAGGACCATGATCCCGTAGGTCTGCTCTTCATCGTGCAGGGGGAAGCTCCAGCCGTATGGGTGTTCGAGGCGGAAGCGGTCGCCGGGCGGGCAGCTGTCGGGCGTGAAGGCCTGGGGAATCAGGGTGGATGTCGGGGCCAGCAGGGGGTCGTCGGGGGCCGGCAGGCGGTAGGAGATGGTCCCGGGAAACTTGAGGGTTCCTTCGGGCCCGGCCGCCACCCGCAAAAGCAGGAGCTGGCGGCGGCTGACCAGGTAGAAGGCGACGACCGGGGCCAGCTCATGCCGGCAGAGGCAGGTTCCGGCCCGGGCCAGCCGTTCGCTGATCCTGGAGGTGTCGGCGCTGATTTCGATGATCCGACTTAAAATCTCGTTTTCCCGCCGTGGATTCATGGCTTTTCCGCCGCAGTTTTTTTTGCCTTGAGGGCGGTTTCGTAGAGCTCTTCGTAACGGCCGGCGCTCTGCGACCAGGAGAAGTCGCAGGCCATGGCCCGGCGCCGCAGCTTCCACCAGAGGTGGGGTTTTTTCCGGAACATGGTGAGGGCCTGTTCCAGTTTGCCGGCCAGGGCCAGGGCCTCGTAGGGGATGAATTTGAAGCCGTTGCCGCGGTTGTGTTGCGGCTCGCACTCATCGATACTGTCGTTCAGCCCGCCGACCGCCCGGACCACGGGAATGGTGCCGTAGCGCAGGCTGTACATCTGGTTGAGGCCGCAGGGCTCGTAACGGGAGGGCATCAGGAAAAGATCGGCCCCGGCCTCGATCCGGTGGGCCAGCCGGTTGTCGTAGGCGGGCCGGAAGGCGATGCGGTCGGGAAACTTCAGGGCGCAATCGCCAAGGGCCTGCTCATATTTTGCTTCGCCCGTGCCAAGGATGACAAAATAACAATTAAACCGGTAAGATTTCTCTAATAGTTCAAGTACAAGTTCAATTCCCTTCTGCTCCACCAGGCGGGAAATCATGCCGACCACCGGGGTTGCGGGATCGTTCGGCAGGCCCAGTTCATTGAGCAGGGTTTCCCGGCAGCGACGTTTTCCGGCCATGCGCCCGGGCTTAAAACGGTGGCTGATCAGGGGGTCGGTGGCCGGGTTCCACTCCTCGTAGTCGACCCCGTTGAGGATCCCGTAAAGGCAGTCGGCCCGGTGGCGCAGAACCGGATCGAGGCCGCAGCCGAACTCCGGTTCGAGAATCTCCCGGCTGTAGGTCGGGCTGACCGTGTTCAGGAGGTCGGCGTAGACCACCCCGCCCTTGAGCAGGTTGAGCCGGTCGTAGTATTCCAGCTTCTCGAAAGTGAATTCCTCCCAGCCCAGCCCGGTCAGGGGAAAAATCTCTTTTCCCTGGATCCCCTGGTAGGCGAGGTTGTGGATCGTAAACAGCGAGGCGCTGTTTTCTCCGAGGTCGCGGTAGAGGGTCTTCAGATAGACCGGGATGAGCCCGGTCTGCCAGTCGTGGGCGTGGTAGAGGTCGATTGCCAGGCCGAGTTTGCGGACCGTTTCGAGCACGGCCCGGCAGAAAAAGATGAAACGGGCGCCGTTGTCCGGGTACTCCCCGCCGGGCGGGCCGTAAAGCCGGGGGCGGTCGAAAAAGGGGTCGCAGCCGATAAACCAGCTGGTCAGGCCGGGGTCGCCGGCGGTGGGGCGGTAAACGATGCCTTCCAGCTTTTCCCCGCCCATGGGGATCTCAACCCGGGCGACCTCCTCCAGGTTAAGCCGGTTTTTTCTGATTTCCCGGTAGAGGGGCAGAAAAAGCTCGACCTGGTGCCCGCGCGCCGCCAGGGTCCGGGGCAGGTGGCCGGCGACATCGGCCAGGCCGCCGGTCTTGACGTGGGGCAGGGCTTCGGAAACCGCGAAAAGGATGTTCATGTTGATCCGCCGGATGGGTTGAGGGTTTACCGTTTGTGATTCGTAACTATTCAGCTAAATTTTATCTCCCCTCTTTCAGGAGGGGGCGGGGGTGGTTTTTCTGAGCGGTTTCGGAAAGATTTCGTTGTTTTTCCCAGCGAGCGGGAGCCCATAAGCATTGCAACTGTCTGAGCGTAGCGAGTTTTGCAATGCG
>WFRT01000308.1 GCA_015486445.1 Pseudomonadota bacterium
GGGAGGAACGATGCAGCCCCGTTCCCCGGGGTTGCGGTAGCATCCCATGGCCCGGACCGCCCCGCTCTCCAAGTCGAGCAGGACCCCGGCCCCGAGCTGGGGATGATAGCGGTGCAGCAGCTTTATCAGCCGGCCCTGAAGCCGGCTGTCCAGGGTGGTCGACAAGGTCAGGGCCTTGTCAGTTTCGCGGTCAACTACCGTCAACCGGGTGGGCGGCGAAGGGCGCTGAAAATATCCGGCCGGCAAGAGGCCGGCCATCTCCTCCCGGGCCAGGCCCTGCCGCCAGGCCCGACGGCCGGACAGGGAACAGGCATTATCGGCAAGCAGCAGAGGAACGGTCTTGCTGGAGCCGCCCAGCAGCATAAAAATACCGCCCAGCAAAACACTGCCGACTACCAGCCCGGCAGCCAGCAGATAGCGCCAGGTCGACACCAGGTCAACCAGACGTACCCACCATATCAGAAAATAGTTATTGTGCAAAAAATTCCAGTCCCGGCCGGAATCGACACCCCCGAGCCGTTGTCCCTGCCTGAAAAAACACCCGGCGGCCGTTTCCCGGACCCGGCGGGCCGCAGCCCGTTACTGTTTACCATCCGGAGCCGGTTTCGCTTGCTTTCCGGACTTGCCCCGGTTCGAGCCGGCTGCTGCGGGCCCGGGCTTTTCATGCTGTTTTCCGGTATACACTGAAAAGTCCCTGACAATCTTGCCGGCCCGCCATTTCGGCAGTTGGAAAGTCTCCTTGACATAGGAGGAACGGGCCGGATAAGCCCCGTCCTTTAACTTAAGCAGAGCCAGGGAGAACTCCTTGCCGCCGCCCCGGGCAACCACCCGGAAAGCCGGAGTCCGAAAGGCTTCGGGACCGGGGGCGGCAATAAACTTCTGGCACTGGAGATGGGCCAGCGCCTGGATCAGGGCCTTGACCTCGGCCGCCTTCACCGGCTGACCGTCGGCCCGGCGCCAGGTCGTTTCCGCCGCCTTGTTTTGGCGCTTGTCTTGATCCTTTTCGGGCCCGGAATCCGGGGCGGACTTTTCCTCTTTCCCGGCGGCTGGAGAAATCCTGACCAGCTTCAAGGTCTCCTTTTTGCCTTTTTCCTCACGTTCCAGAACCACCTCGTCAATCGCCGCCAGATCCTTTCCGGATATCTTCATCACGGTCTTGTCACGCAGGTCGGAAACGGCAATGAAAAAGTTGTTCTTGAGGTTGCCCAGGGCCTGGTAAACCTTAGGGTCGTCCTTGAGCATCAGGTATGTCTGGCGGAAGGTGCTGCTGCATTTACCGATACTTACCTGCCGCAGCAGTTCCTTGCCGTGGTAGAGGGACGCAGTCAGCCGCTGCTCGGGGAGCAGTTCGTAGAGACGGTAATTTTTCTTTTCCGACACCAGGGCGCTGAGCCTGATTTTTTTGAGCTCGGCCACCATGTTTTCAACCCGTTCGTCATTCGCCCGCCAGCCCTTGGGTTCGATAACCCAGTGCCCATTCAGCTTGCGCAGTTCGACATGTTCCTTGCCCCGCTCCAGCACCAGCCGGTCGGCTTCCGCCTTGAGCACCTCCAGCTGCGGCAACTGATAGTTGGTCTTGCCCCGTTTCTGGTAAAAAAGCAAGGCGCTCAGCCCGATGATGGCGGCAATCAACAGTAAATACTCTTTTTTCATTCCCACCCTCTCTTCCACAAATCAAGGTTCAAAACCACTTTACCCATTGTTTTCCGGCCGGCCGCCAAACCTGCGCTTGAGTTTCCGGCGCCGGGCCCCGCGGCGCATCCAGGCCAGCAGGCCGCAGAAGATCACCAGCAGGGGCAGACCCACCAGGTTGAGCCCCTTGATCAGGCTCCGGGTCTGGGGGTCGACCTCAGTCAAGGGGTTGAAACGCTGGGTCTTGCTGCGCAGAATGGCCAGGTCCTCACGGCCGTTGAGATAATCGACGATGTTCATCAGGAGTTGGGCGTTGGGAGTGGTCCCGGCGGCATCGACGACGTTGTCGCCGAGGATGTCGGCCGAGCCGACCACAATCATCCGGCCCCGCCCCTGGTCAAGACGCTCGCCGCGACTCTTGAGAGCCCCCTGTTCAAGCAACGGGTTGTCGACCTTCTCAGGCTTGTCCGCATCCTTTTTGTCGCCCTTTTTCTCCGACTTCTTGTCCGGCTCCGGTTTCGCGGGAATCGGGCGCCCCTTGAAATAACTTGTGAACCCTCCTTCCAGCAGACAGGCCAGCGGATGCCTGGCATACCTGTCCTTCTCGGACGGCGGCTGCACCAGCATCGGGTTGAGATCGACATGATCTTTCAGCAGCCACGACTGCTTCGAGGACGAAATCAGCACGGCGGCTTTGGTGCCGGCGGCCTTGAAAACCTCGGGCTCAAGCGCCAGCGGAGCCGCCTTGACCATGATCATGCCCTTGATATTGCGAATAAAGGGAAACTGCTTGTTGATATTCTCGTTTTTGATCATCGGCACGAAATAGAGCGGACGCTGGCCGCCGCCCTGATTTTCCGGCATCTGCTGCTTGTAGCACTCCTTGTCCATGACATAAGCCGACTCAATCCTGACCCCGTAATGGCGCAACAGTTTTTCGAGCCCGGTGGAAAGCGGAATATAGACCGGCCCCTGGGCCATCATCATCATGCTGCGGGGCGGCATCTTCTCTTCGAAAGGATCGTAGAAAATGGCCAGGTTGTTGCCCTGCAGCAGGTACTGATCGAGCAGGTAAAGTTCGTAGTCGGTGAACGGCTTGGTCGGCCGGGCGATGATCAGGGTCTTGATCCCGGCCAGGGAACTCACCTTGTCCAGGGTGACCAGTGCGGGGTCGTACTCCTGGCTCAGGAGTGCGTTGAAATTGGAAGCGGCATTGTTCTGGGGCCGGCCCGGTATCATGGCGGCCTGCAACGGCAGGGTGCCGTGATCGGCCAGCCAGCCGATTTTCTCGTTAATGCCGATGACTTCTTCAACCACGGCATTGAGCATGGTTTCCAGGTCATCCAGAGAGGTCAATACATATTGGGTGCCGAAAATCGGCACCTTGACGGCGGAAATCAGCTGGATGTCCCGGCGCTGGTCGCCAAACTCCACAATCAACCCGGCCCGGCCGCGGCCCCCGGGAACTTCGTGCCCCTGGCGGTCGGTAAACCCCTGCCACTGGAGTTCCATGACCTGTTTTTCGGCCGCCAGTTTCTCGGCCTCGGAATCGCGGCTGGGATCGTAGAAGGCATAGTCAAGCTGGCCGTAGAGCTGCTGGTTGAGATGTTTGACCAGCTTTTCGACCCCGTCCGGCAGTCCTTCAAGACCTTTGAGATTGAGATAGGGCCCAACCACCTGCAGGGAGGAAGAGAGATAGAGGGAAACCCGAACCTTTGCGGACAGGCTCTGGAGCCGGCTGATCTTGTTGTTCATCCTTAAAATGGTGGCCGTCAGGCGGTATTCAAGACCCTCGGTCCGGGTAATCGCCGGCAGGCTTTCAACCAGGTCGCCATGGATTACGGCCAGCCCCATGTAGGCTTTCTGAAACTTGACCTCATCCTTGTCGATAACCCGAATCTGGACCGGCTTGATACCGTAGCTGGCTGCCATCTCCTGGATTTCGGCAGCCTTTTTCCCCTCGCCGCCGGGATTGTAGAACTGGTAATTGAAATAGTGGTTGCCGGCCAGCGCATATTCCTGCAGCAGGTCGCGGACATAGCGTTCAACCCCATTGTACGGGGCCGGCAGGTTGGGGGAAAAGAACACCTTGAAGGTCAACGGTTCACTCAGGGTCGCCACCGCCTGCTTGCTGATCGGCGACAGAGAGTAGACCCGGTTGGCCGTCAAATCAATGCGGGTAAACAGGTTGGCCCCGACCAGATTGATCAGGATCACCACGACCAGGTAGAGAAAAAACTTTCCGTAACGCCCTAACGGAGTGCTTTTCCTATTGTGACTGTCAGTCTCCACAACCAGACCTCCTCAAAAAAACAATCAAAACTCAAACCCGTACGGCCACACCTGGCCCGGGGAAAAATCCGCCTCTACAAAATCGGCCGGGCGCGGCGGGCCCCGCCGACCGGGGATGCTATCGCTTCTCTTTCAGAACCAAAGATGTGGCATAGAGAAAAACAAACATCAGGGAAAAAAAGTAGATCAGGTCCCGGGTGTCGACAATTCCCCGGGCGACATTCTGAAAATGGCTGGCCGAAGCCAGGTAGGCAAAGAAACCCAACACCCCTTCCGGGACAAAAAACAGGATCCGGTCAAGCACGGTCAGGGCGAAACAGCAGGCCATGCCGATGATGAAGGCGACAATCTGATTCTTGGTCAGGGAAGAGGCAAACAGACCAATCGCGGCATAAGCCCCGGCCAGCAGCAGGGCCCCGCCGTAGCCCCCGATCACCGGCCCCCAGTCGAGATCCCCGAGACTGGCGGCGCTGATGGCATAGGCGATGGTCGGCAGCAGCATCAGGGCGATAAAGGCCAGGGCGGCGAGAAACTTGCCCATGACAATCCCGGTGTCGGTAACCGGCAGGGTGGAAAGGAGTTCGAAAGAGCCGCCGTTGAGCTCCTCGGAAAAAAGCCGCATGGTCACGGCCGGCACCACGAAAGCGAAGATCAGGGGCAGCTGGATGAAAAAATTACGCAGTTCGGCCTGGTTGTAGAGGAAAAACGTGGAAAAAAAGAACCAGCCCGAAATCAGCAGAAAAACCGTGATCACGATATAGGCAATCGGCGAGAAGAAAAAGCCTTTGAGCTCTTTTTTGAAAATCGTAACCGTTCCCTTCATTTTCAGTTCTCCCGTGTCAACTGGGCAAAGATGTTTTCCAAAGAGCGGGTCCGCCGGTGAAAATCCAGCAGTTCCCAGCCCCGGTCGCGGATTGTCCGGTACAGCTCCGGCCGGACATCGAGTTCGCCGATACTGAAAACCGCCAGGCCGACCAGGCCCTCGCCCTCATCCTCGGGTCGGGTTTCCTCGACCTCTTCGACTCCGGGAACCGTGGCCAGGGAGGCTTTGACCTCGGCCGGATCGGCACCCCGGACAACCACATCGACGACCCCGGCCCCGCCGACTTCCCGCAGCAGCCGGTCGGTGGGACCGTCGGCGACAATGGCCCCACGGTTGATAATGACCAGGCGATCGCAGGTGGCCTCGGCCTCGCTCAGGATGTGGGTTGAAAAAACCACGGTCTTCTCGCGGCCAATCTTTTTAATGAGCTGGCGGATCTCGATTATCTGGTTGGGATCGAGCCCCGAAGTCGGCTCGTCAAGAACCAGTATTTCCGGGTCGCCCATCATCGCATGGGCGAGACCAACCCGCTGCTTGTAGCCCTTGGAAAGCTCGTGCACGGCTTTGTGCGCGACTTCGGCCAGGCCGCAAAGCTCGATCATTGCGTCAATCCGGCGGCTCCGCTCCCGGCCCTCGAGACCGCGGATCGCGGCCACGTAGTCGAGGTAGTCATAGACCAGCATATCCTTGTAAAGCGGGGCCGCTTCCGGCAGATAGCCGACCATGTTCTTGATCTTGAGGGGATGTTCCAGAACATTGTAGTCGCCAACCTTTATGTTGCCGGAGGTCGGTTCCAGAAAGCAGGTAAGAATCCGCATGGTCGTGGTTTTACCGGCTCCGTTGGGGCCGAGCAGGCCCAGAACCTCACCCTGCCGGATGTCGAAATTAAGGTTTTTCAGAACCTGAAAGTCACCATAGAACTTGTTTAACTCCTGGACTTCAATCACGATCAGCCACTCCACCTCAGTTAACCGGTTTCATTCCACCCAAAACAAACAAGGTCCCCGAGTAAATTACGGAAACCTCTTGAAAGACTTCCCGAACCCCCTCGCGTGAGTCCCGGGAAGCGTGCAAAGAATCTAATCCAAAAAAGATAAATGTCAAGCCTTTTCAAAACCTGAAAACTTAAATTTTCTTAATATTACTATACTGATACCCCGACTACCCGGATATCGGGCAACAAGAGCTTTACAATAAAATTGAATGATAGTATATAAACCATATGTAAATTGTTTACTTAACAAACTAACGATCATCACGCCCCCCCGACCCGACCAATCACACCCTTACCGGGCAAAGCAGGCAATAATTATGCATCACCTACAGACCAGAAAGATTCTCGGCGCCCTCCTCCTGGCGGTTTTTCTTTTGGGCTTCCCCCTTCCCGGGGCCGCCGGGCCCCCGGAAATCAAGGAACCGATCGACAAACATCTGTTTTCAGGCAACAACATTGATGAAATCAAGAAATACATCACTAAGCGTGGGCAGGAAATAGACAAGATCGTAAAGATCCTGAACGGGATGGCCCGGGAAGGCAGGAACTCCGACAAGAAGGAGAGGATCGCCAGCATCAAGGATATCTATCTCGGGCTCAAGCTGCAGTACAAGATTCTCCTCTCCGAACTCCAGCGCAGCGGGGCGGCACCCCCGGTACGGCCCAAGGTTTCCGGCCCCCCTTACAAGGTTGCCGACTTCAGCCTGATCCTCGACTACCAGCGCCAGGTCACCAACCAGTTGATGGGAACCAACAAACAGTACATTTTTATCAAGAACCGCCTGGAAACCTTGAAGAATACCGCAGTTTCCAGACTTTCGAGCTACTCCCAGCTGTTGCAGACCCACCCCGAAATGGAGGTCACCCTCTACGAAAGATACTGCAAGCTTTTGAACCTGCAGAATGAATACGCCATCTTAAGTTTACGCAAGCCCCGCCTGGAAAAGCTCACCGACGAACTGGCAAACGATCAAAAATTTGCCGCCGAATGGGTCAGCGAGGCATTCTCCCGGCTCAAGATCACCCCGGAGGATATCAAGAAAGCCCAGGCCGAGATGAAGAAAGCCGGTGACGCATACAACGCCATCTCCCGGAAAAACAGTGCCATGTATCAGGATCTCAGCCGCCGGATCCTGGTTCACGAAGTCCACCTCAATCAATTTGTCGCCAAAATCAACCAGGCCGGGGCGGAACACCAGCCTGTCGACCCTTTATGGTCAATCAACAAGGACCGCCTCGACCTGGCAATCAACACCCTCCAATCCCGGATTCAGAGGCTTCAGGAAGAAAAAACCAGCTCATGGTACAAGTCCCAGCGAGCTACATTCCGTTACCAGTGGTTGACCAGCTACAGCCGCAAGAGCAAGAAGAAACAGCTGGCCCAGTTTATCAAGTCATGGGACAGCGCCACCATCAAACTCAACAGCAAGATCGACGAACTTACCACCTCGATTACCAACACCTCGCTGGCCCGCTCCGACCTTACCCACCGTCTGGTCAACATCCGCAGCCGCCTGAACAACAACAAGAACCCGAAAATAAGAAAAGCCCTCGGCCAGCTCGCCGCCCAGGCGGAGAAGGCCTTCACGGAACTGGATCAGCTCGCGGTCATGCTGACCGACGACCTTCACGAAATCCGCAACAACCTCAACGGAATAAGCCAGATCATCAACCTGACCAGGTACTCCATCAGCCCCAAGGCCCGGGTCCAGGTCTGGGGACAGGTACATTACAACGACCTCAAGGAGAAGGCCCTGGACGTACTTTACTACCCGCTCTTTTCCCTGGGCGGTTCGACCATCAACCTCTACATTATCCTCAAGATCATCACCTTTTTTCTTCTCGGTCTGGCCACCCTGCGCTTCATTCGGCGCAAGATCGAGAACCTGCTCGCCAAGCGGGCAAAAATGTCTCCCGGAGCGATCAACTCGATCACCACCCTCGGCTACTACGCCAGCATCCTGCTCTGCTCCGTGGTTATTCTCGAAGCCGCCGGGCTTGACCTGAGCCAGCTCGGCATTATCGTCGGCGCCCTCGGGGTCGGGATCGGGTTCGGCCTCCAGACCATTACCAACAACTTCATCAGCGGCATAATCCTGCTCACCGAGCAGAGCGTCAAGGTCGGCGACTACGTAACCCTGGAAGGAGGGATCATCGGCGAGGTCCGCAAGATGACCATCCGCTCGACCGTTATCCGGACCGCCGAAAGTGAAGACATCATCGTCCCCAACTCCGACCTGATCTCCAACCAGGTGCGGACCTGGACCTACGGCGATGACTGGCGACGGCTCAACATCCCCTTCGGGGTCTCCTACGATGCCGACCCCGACGAGGTCGTCCGGCTGGCTGAAGAGGCGGCCCGGGAGGTTGTGATCACCCGGGAGGATTTCAAACACAAGATCGGCGTCTTTTTCGAAGGTTTCGGCGACAACAGCCTGGACTTTTCGCTTCGGGTCTGGTGCCGGATGATCAACCTGCAAGCTCCCGCGGGGCTGATGACCGACTACTATTTCGCCCTCTTCCGCAAACTCAAGCAGGCCGGCATCGAGATTCCCTTTCCTCAGCGCGACCTGCATCTGCAGTCGCTTTCGCCGGAGTTCAAGAAGGAACTGGCTGAACTGCTCTCCCGCAAACCGCGCCAGGGTCCGGATCGGCCGCCAGCTATCGATCCGGATGGCGAGGAGCCGCAGGCGCCCGGCGTTGCCGGCACCCGGCCGCCGGAGTAGGAGCGGCACGACAGCTCCCGCTTGCCGGCCAGGCTGACACCACGAAAAAACACTTTCTCGACCACCCCTTCCCCGGCCAGGGTTCGACAAATTTGTCGAATTCCGGCCGTACTTGTCGAACAACACCCCGCCCCCGGTGTTTCCTTTTAAATAAAGTCCTGTCTGATTTCAAATAGTTACAAAACAAAACTACGCTGGCACGACTATCGCTATAGATTTCCCAGAAC
>WFRT01000309.1 GCA_015486445.1 Pseudomonadota bacterium
CCGATGCCCGGCTTCTGATCCTGGCGCTTTTGAACATAACCGACGAATACCTCGATCACCGGCGGGAGCTGCTCGAAATCGGTGAGCGCTCGGCAAAACTGCTGGCCGATCTGCCGCCGGCCGGGTGGCCGGGATAGGAAGCCTTTCGACCTGAGATGGCGGTCGGGTTTGTCGGGTGAGGCAAAATTGGACGGGGTTTGTAACAATCATAGACAGGATGTTTTATCTCCCCTGTATTATACGTGATAAGTGATCATTTTTTTGAGCCAACACCTTTTAACTTATAGGGTGATCATTGATCCCGGTGTGTACTTCCTTATTACTGGTAAGGAAAGTCCTAAAGGGTGTCAGATCATCGATATTAAGATTTAAGGTTCAAAGAAAGCACTTACACGATAATTTGGGGGAGGCCTGCGGGGTTGCCCTCAAAAGGGGCGGCCCCGGAGGTGTTAACCGATGATGCCGGGGCGGGACATATGGTCTCGCGCCGTTGTTTGATATAGTTGAACCCGGGTCTGAAAGTAAATTTCTGACCCGATAAACATACAGAGAGGGGATTTGGGGATGCGGTGAACACTGCTCTGGTTGGTGGCGGGTGGCCTGGCGCCGGTCGTTACCGAAGGAAGTGGTTGAGACTGTACAAGTCCTTGCTTGCAGAGAGAAGAAGAGCTGGGTTGGGCCGGTCAACGGTGCATCCAGATAGAAGTTGAGAGACTGCGGGGCCGGCAGGCATGAGCCCTGCTGAGACGCCATGGTTCACAGGTTTCGGCATTTGAGTCAGGCCCCTTCCCGGTGGAACCGGTTTGTCGGTCGGGCCGGCGAGGTCGTGGACGGGCCGGTGATTTCACGGCGGGTTGCGGTTGTGCCCGCGGACTCCGGAGTGTCGCCCCGAAAGCCGGTGCTGACCGTTCCCGGGCCCCCCGGGGCTGCCGCCGGCCTGGTGCCGGTGGCGGGTTCCGTGTGACAGGCTGTCTCTTTATTGCTGTCCGGACATTCCAGCACTCTTTTTCCCTCCTTTTCCCTTCCTGTTTTTTTCATGGTTTACAGTGCAACCCGTTTGGTTTCGCCGTGGCGGGGCCGAACGGATAATTACCCGTACTGGACCGGGAGCCGGCCAGCCGCCGGCAGTTTGCGGCAGTGCCATAATGTCGTCCGGTTCGAAACGGAGATAAATCCACAAGGAGAAGTTTGAAAATGGATATTTTTATTGAAATACTTCTGGTTCTACTTGCCTTTGGTGGGGGCTGCCTGCTCTACCGCAAGCTGGCGGAAAAAAGCTATGACGTCTCCCGCAAGGAGGCCGACCTGCTGCTCAATGAGGCCCGCAAGGAGGCCGACCTGCTGCGCAAGGAGGCCGCCCTCCAGGCCAAGGATGTGGTTCTCAAGGCCAAGTCCGATTTCGAGGCCGACATGTCGGAACGGCGCAAGGAGATGCAGCAGTTGGAAAGGCGCCTCCTGCAGAAAGAGGAAAACCTTGACCGCCGGACCGAGAACCTGGACAAGAAGGAGAGTGACCTGAGCCGCCGGGAGCAGAGCCTGACCCAGCGTGAGAAGAACGTCCAGGGCCGGGAGAAGGAGGTCAACGCCATGATCCTCCAGGAGCGGGAGAAACTGGAGGCGATTGCCGGTTTGACCCAGACCGAGGCCCGGGAACGGTTGATGAAAATGATGATCGACGAGGCCAAGCATGAATCGGCCAAGCGCATCAAGCAGATTGAAGACGAGGCCCGGGAAACCGCGGAAAAGCGGGCGGTCAAGATCATTGCCCAGGCGGTGCAGCGTTATGCCGGTGATTACGCGGCCGAACGGACCGTGGCCGTCGTCAACCTGCCCGGTGACGAAATGAAGGGGCGGATCATCGGCCGTGAGGGGCGTAATATCCGGGCCATCGAGGCGGCCACCGGGGTTGACCTGATCATCGACGACACCCCGGAGGCGGTGATTATATCTTCCTTCGACCCGGTGCGCCGGGCTGTGGCCAAGCAGGCCCTGGAGCGGCTTATCGGTGATGGCCGCATCCATCCGGCCCGGATTGAGGAGATTGTCGGCAAGGTGCAGCAGGATATCGATCACAGCATCAAGGAGGCCGGAGAAAAGGCGATTTTCGATCTCGGTATTCATGGCCTTCATCCCGAGCTCGTGCGCATGGTCGGCCGGCTCAAGTACCGGACCAGCTACACCCAGAACATCTTCGAGCACTCCATGGAGGTCGCTTTCATCTGCGGGATGATGGCCGACGAGCTCAAGCTGCCCAGCAAGATGGCCCGCCGGGCCGGCCTGCTGCACGATCTCGGCAAGGCCGTCGATCACGAGATCGAAGGGTCGCACGCCGTCATCGGAGCCGATTTCGCCCGGCGCTTCGGCGAGGCCCCGGAGATCGTGCAGGCCATCGAGGCTCACCACGGCGATGTCGAAATCAAGCATCCGCTCGATGTCCTGGTCCAGGCCGCCGACGCCCTTTCCGGGGCCCGGCCCGGGGCCCGCAAGGAGATGCTCGATGCCTACATCAAGCGCCTCGAGGCCTTAGAAGAGATCGGCAATTCCTTCAAGGGCGTGGAAAAGACCTTTGCCATCCAGGCCGGCCGTGATGTTCGGGTGATGGTCAACCACGAGGACATCAGCGACGAGGACGCGGTCATTCTCTCGCGCGACATTGCCAGCCGGATCGAGAAGGAGCTTACCTACCCGGGCCAGATCCGGGTGACCGTGATTCGGGAGACCCGGGCTTTCGGGGTTGCCAAGTAAGGTGTCGGCAAGCCCGGTTAGCGGGGGATATGGCGGGATTTTTTTGAGGGTGTTTTTGTGATTAAACTGCTGTTTATCGGCGACCTGATCGGGCGCCCCGGCCGCCGGGCCGTGGCGGCGCTGCTGCCCGGGTTGCGCCGTGAACATGAGTTCGACCTGGTGATTGCCAACGCGGAAAACGCGGCCGGCGGTTTCGGGCTGACTTCAAAAATCGCCGACGAGCTTTTCTCGCTCGGCATCGACGTACTCACCAGCGGCAACCATATCTGGGACCAGAAGGAGATCGAGCCCTACCTGCGGCAGAACAATCGCCTGCTCCGGCCCGCCAACTATCCGGTCGGCGATCTCGGCCGGGGGTCGGTGGTGGTCGAACTCGATCACCGGCCCGGTATCCGGGTCGGGGTCGTCAACCTGGCCGGTCGGGCTTTTCTCGGCCCGGCCGACTGCCCGTTTCGGGCCGGTCGCGATCTGGTCGCTCGCCTGAGTGCCGAAACCCCGGTCTTGGTGATCGATTTCCATGCTGAAGCCACCTCGGAAAAGAACGCTCTGGCAACCTATCTCGACGGCCAGATTTCGCTGCTGGTCGGCACCCACACCCATGTTCAGACCGCCGATGAGCGCATCCTGCCCCGGGGCACCGCCTACATCACCGATGTCGGGATGGTCGGCGGGCGCAATTCGGTGATCGGCATGAAGGCCGACCGGGTGGTCGAAAAGTTTCTCAACGGCAAGCCCCAGCGTTACGAGGTTGAAAAGAGCGAGCCCTGGCTCGGGGCGGTGATTGTCGAGATCGATGAAAAAAACGGCCGGGCCCGCTCTATTCAGCGTCTCCAGATTCCCGCCTGATCGTTTCCCTTCCTTCCTGCTCTTGTTCTTTCCCTGATGGTTCACCGGCAAGCCGGTCCAGTTCCAGGGCCAGTTTTTGCAGGCGGGCCAGCTGCTGTTCGGCTTCTTCGCCGTGGTCGACGCTGCGGGCCGCTGCGTTTTCCATCTCCGACCCGCTGCCGGCCAGCAGATCGATAAAAAAGCTGCTGATCAATTTGTGGCATTCATCCAGGTGGTGCCGCAGGCAGGCATATTTTACCTGTTCCTGGTAATTGCTGAGCCAGCGGGGCAAATCCCGTATCGTGGCTTGGCGCAGTTGCTCGGCATAGGCCTCGCCGAGCGGGGCCCGGCGGTTGAAAAGACGCCGGCTCCAGAGGGAAAAGACTTCGCGCATCCGGTCGAGCAGGGAGAAGCGTTGTTCGGCCTCGCTGGTCATCGTGAAGGCCGGCGGCCCGGGTGAAATACCGATCGGCAGGGGCAGCTCCTCCGGAGCCATTCTTTCCCGGCCCGTAAAACGCTCGCTGATGACAAACAGCGGGGCGCAGCCGTCGAGCAGGCGCCGGTTGATTTCCCGGTGCAGGCGGTGCAGAAAAGAGAGCGTTTCGATCATGGTCTTCTCGCTGAGCTGCGGCGGGATGGTCAACTCGAAATGGTTGCTGATGATCCTGACCGGGGTCAGCGGGTTGCGGTATTTTTCCGGGATCTGGCCCAGCGGCGGGCGGTATTTTTTTACGATTTCACCCAGTTGCCGACGCAGCCCGTTCTCGCCCCGGCGCTCCAGCCAGCGGACGGTTTCGGTGAAGGCGAATTTTTCCACCTGGTCGCGGATTCCAGTACTGATCAGCTCTATCTCCTTGAGCACCGCTTCCAGGGTCTGCCGGTTGTCTAAATTCTGTTGCCGGTGATTTTCAATTTCCCGGCTCTTTCCTTCAAGATTGGAAATCCGGGCGGCCAGCAGCCGCCGGGCTCCGCCGATTATCTGCTGCAGCCGTTTCCGGCTGTGTTCCAGCAGGGCCGTGGCCGCCTCGTGACGGCCCAGTTCAGCCAGTTGGTTGAGAAAACTTTCGGCCCCGTCGCCGGAGAGCGTGAATTTCTCTTCCTGCCGGCGCCAGCCTTCCAGCTTCTCCTGTTCAAATTCTCCAAGTTTTCCGGGGTCTTTTATTTTGGCCCAGTAGAGAGCCAGCGCGGAAAAGGCGTAAAGCGGCTGGGTGAAACCGAGTTCATCGAGTTCGTCCCGGCAGCGCCGGGTCATCATCTCGATCTCTTGCCGGTCGCGGTGGGCGTCGAGATCGAGATTGAGCACGAACAGCAGGCGGGTTTCCAGCCCCAGCTTGCGCAGGTGTTCGAGAAGCTGGTAGTCTGCCTGGCGCAGGCCGATCCGGCTGCTGATTACGTAAATCAGTCCCGGGCTTTCACCGACCTGCTGGATAATGACGCCCTGGTGGCTGGGATTGGGGGTGTCGAGGCCGGGCAGGTCACGCAGGGCGAGGTA
>WFRT01000310.1 GCA_015486445.1 Pseudomonadota bacterium
GCCCTGCCAGAAGATCTCGGCGATACCGTCCCAGAAGGGATTGATTGCCAGCAGGGCGCGCAGGGCCGTGGCCGTCACCCGGTCGCTGCGTTCTCCCCGGTTGTGGTGCCGCGGCCGGTGGCCGGGCCCGGAGGACGGGTTTTTTCGGCCCTGACCGCCTCCTTTATGAGTCCCGGAACCGTTGCCGGCGGCCGATTTATGGGGTGAGCCGGGACCGGTAACCTCTGTATCAGCGCCGTAGTCTTCCCAGCTGAGAAAGTTCTCCCACTCCAGGGTCAGCCGGGAAGAGAGGAACCAGACCAGGCGGCCGCCGGTTTTGAGTTGATCGAAATCATCGTCGTCGACCCCGGGGTTGTTGAAGGTGGCCCCGGCAAGGAAGAATTCCAGCCGCAGCGGAAGCTGGCCCAGGGGGGTGGAACTGTCCAGTTCGCCGCCGGCCATCCAGGTGTTGTCGTAATCTTCGCCGTAGAGGCGGCCGCCGGCAAAGCCCTGGAGGGTGAAAACCGTATCCGGCAGGGCGGCCGGGGAGAAGTCTCGGGAAAGTTCGATTCGGGCTTCGCTGAAGCCGGCGCCGGAGCTATGTTTTTCTTCCCGGGGATTGTCGTCGTAACCGCCGCCGACCGCAATCTCCAGGTCGAAGGCCCGGGCGGCCGGCGCCATCAGGATCAGCGCCAGGAGGCAGGCCAGCAGAAGCCGCGGCCGGAAGCTTTTTTGCGTCATTGTCAGCCTTTGGAGGATGAACCGGATCCGGGCGAAAACCCGGCCGGGTTGCCGGCAACTATAGCACAGGCGGTGTGCTTTGACCAACCTTCCTGTGGCAAACCCCGTAACCGCCGCCGGCAGGACGGCCGGCGGCGGTTGCGGGGTGTTTGGGAAGAGAGGGGAAGATAAAGGCTGAATCAGTCGGTCGCAGGGTTCAGACAATCGCCGGCCTGGCTCTGCCGGCCGTGCTGTTTTCCGCCCCGCCAGGCCGGTTTGCCGTCTTCATCCCGGAGGGTGATGACGGTACCGTCATCCAGTGCGATCGCGAGTGCGATCAGGCGGGTCGAGCCGTCGCTGAAGACGATTTCCACCGCCTCGACCGCCACCGTTTCACCGACCGCAGGTCTTTCAACCCCGAGTTCATTCCAGAAGTTGGCCGAACCGATCCCGTAAACTGTGGTAATCAGGCCGTCCCCCTCGTCGACGGCAAGGCCTGAGCCGGGGTTGCCGGCATCATAGACAAGCCCGGTCACGGTGATTGTTTCGGAAAGATCGACACTTTGCAGGCTGCCGTCCCGGGCGCTGATTCCCAGGGCTGAGCCGCTGCCCTGCCTTGCTTGATGGTCCGGGCCGCCCTGGGCCTGGAGCGGGGTGAAACTGAAAAGCGCAAATAGTGCGGTGAGTGTCAGGATAAGGCTGGTTTTTTTCATGTTGGTCTCCTTGTCTGTATTTGCCAAATTGTTTTTAAGTTGTAACTATTCAGCTAAATTCCACCTCCCCTCTTTCAGGCGGGGGCGGGGGTGGTTTTTCTGAGCGGTTTCGGAAAGATTTCGTTGTTTTTCCCAGCGAGCGGGAGCCCATAAGCATTGCAACTGTCTGAGCGGAGCGAGTTTTGCAATGCGGGCGGAGCGAGCGTAAGGAAAAACAGAAATCTTAACGCCTAGCGAAGAAAAGCCACGCCCGACCCCGTATGCGGCTGAATAGTTACAAACTCGGATCACAGCCCGGTTCCGGCCGGCGTAAAACCTTGCAAAAACCAGGATAGGCCGAAACGGATCAGGCTTCAACAAACTCCGGCGCCAGGCGAAAACCGCAGCCGCTTTTCAAAAGCATGCCGTTCAGCTCCAACTCCAGCAGAACCCGGCTCAGGCGCCCGGTTTCCCAGCCAAGCCGTACGCCGAGTTCGTCGAAAGCAAGTTCATCGGCCGCCAGGGCCGCAACCAGCAGGGCCTGGTCCGGACTCAGCACCGGCCGCCGGGCTCCCACGGCAACCGACCCGGCAGCTGTCGAATCATCCCCGGCCAGCCCGGGCAGGGCGGCAAAAACATCTTCGGCCGATTCAACCAGCTGGGCCCCTTCTTTAAGAAGCCGGTTCACCCCGCGGCTGCCCGGCAGGCCCGGCGGGCCGGGCACGGCAAAAACCTCGCGCCCCTGTTCAAGACCGAGCCGGGCGGTAATCAGGGAGCCGCTTTTTTCCCCGGCTTCGACCACGACAATGCCCCGGGACAGACCGCTGACAATCCGGTTGCGCTGCGGGAAATGGTGCCGGTCGGGACCGGTTCCCGGGGGAAACTCGGTCACCAGCAAGCCTTTTTCCGCGATTTTCGCGGCCAGGTGGCGATGGGCCTCGGGATAGACCAGGTCCAGCCCGGTTCCCATCACCGCCAAGGTCGGGCCGGGACCGCGCAGGGCCCCTTCGTGGGCGGCTCCGTCAACCCCTAAAGCCAGGCCACTGACCACGCAGACTCCCCGGCCCGCCAACTGCCCGGCCAGGGAGAAGGAAAAACGCCGGCCGAGTTCCGAAGCCCGCCGGGCCCCGACCACGGCCACCGCCGGCCTTGCCAGGATCTCCGGGTCACCTTTGACAAACAGCACCACGGGAGGATCGCTGATCTGCAGCAGGGCCGGAGGGTAGGCGGGATCTTCCAGGCTGATGATCCGCCCCCCGATTTCGGCGACACGTTTTTTAATCGCGTCAATTTCCGCCCAGTCCGAAAACCGGTCCCGGGCGGCGACCACCGCCGCCCCGATGCCGCAGCGGGCCAGGCGGGCGGCCGCAGCCTGCCAGACGCTCTCTCCCGAACCCAGCTCCCGCCAGGCCCGGGCCAGGCCCAGCGTCCCGAGCCCGGGAAGCCGGGACAAGGCCAGCCAGTAATCGACAGGGTCACGCCGAGACATTCTAACCGCCTGTAAAAGACTGAAAACCTGGCCCGAAAACGGTTTCGGCAACCGCCGGAGCATACTGACAAGCCGGATTGTTTCACGATAAAGCCAGGCCTCCGAAACTGCGCCCGACCCGAATAAGGAACGGATGGGCCGCAATAAACAAATTGCCCGCCTTAGTCAAGGGAAAATTTTTCCCAATCCTGCCGGAATACATTTTGCGGTCCATATCTGCGGGGCATCAGGTAGAAAAGACGTTGTAAGCATCATTTTGAATGCCGGTTTCATCATCCCAATGAATTTCGGCTGGTTCAGAACCATGGAATTGGACAGGGAGCAAGCCCTGATACTTGACAACCATACGCGCAACCCATAAATTAGCATGGGTTACAATGATAATTGTCAAGTAAGATCGGGTTTTTGACTTGACTTTTTAACGCGAAAACCATAATATTCTTATGGGAAACGTGTTTTTTTGTCCAGGATGTCCGCTATGAAGCATGAAGAGTTCTTTCGTAAACATCCGGTGTTTACCGGAGAAGAAATGGCCGACTACC
>WFRT01000311.1 GCA_015486445.1 Pseudomonadota bacterium
CGCCGTTTGTCGACAAGAAAATCCTGGGAGCTTGGAACGGCCTGATGATTGCCGCCCTGGCCCGGGCCGGAGAGGTTTTCAAGCGGCCCGAATACCTGGAAACGGCAACCCGGGCGGCCGCCGACTTAGCGCAGCGGCTGGGCGCCGACGACAACCGCCTCAACCGCTGCCCGGCAAGCGGCGACCAATCGCCCATACCCGGGTTTCTCGACGACTACGCCTTCGTTCTCCAGGGTTTGCTCGAACTGGCGGCCAGCAAACCGGAGTCAGGGTTTCTGGACCAGGCCCGGGCCCTGGCCGCGACCGTCAACCAGCTGTTCTGGGACGAGAACGGGGAGTATTTTTTCTACAGCGGCAGCGAGGCCGAAAAACTCATCGCCCGCAACCTCGAACTGCATGACGGGGCCCTGCCTTCCAGCAATTCGACGATGATTATAAACCTGCTGCGGCTGTTCTCCCTGACCGGAGAGCGGCAGTGGTTTGAGCAGGCGGAAAAGGCCCTGGCCCGGGGCGCCGGTCTGGCCGAAAAAACCCCGCTTCTCTACCTCCACTACCTGAGCGGGCTGGACAGCTACCTGGAACTGGCGTCCTCCTGACCGGCGGCCGGCCGGGCAAAGCCGCCGCTTTGCCCTTGTCAGGCCGACCGGGCTCCGGTATAATGCCGGCATGTTTTACCGATTTTACCACTCCCCGGCCCGGCGCACTCGACCGTGAACGTCATTCTCGCGGTCAGCATCCTGGTCACGGCCGGTCTTTTGGGCGGGAGCGTCGCCCGCCGCCTCCGGCTGCCGACGATCACCGGCAACATCATTGCCGGAATCGTCATCGGCCCCCATCTGGGCAACCTCCTGACCCATGAAATTGTTTACCAGTCGTTGCGGCCGATCTCCCAGATCGCCTTGAGCCTGATTGCCGTCTCGATCGCTTCCCACCTGAAAATCAGCCGCCTCCGCGGCCGCACGTTGAGCCTGTTCGTCATCACCCTGGCCCAGGCCCTGGGCGCCATGGCCGCGGTCTACTGCTTCTGCGGATACTGGCTCGAAAGCCCGGCCACCCGGTTGCTGCTGGCCACGATCGCCGCCTCGACGGCCCCGGCCGCGACCTTGTCGGTAATTCGCGAAACCGAGGCCGAGGGCCCCCTGGTAAAAAGCCTGCTGGCCGTCGTCGCCCTCGACAACATGCTGGCCATCGTGATCTTCGTTCTGGTCTCCACCGCCCTCAGCGCCGGGCTCGGAGACCAGGCGGAATTCGGCGCCCAGGCCGGCCGGGCGGCACTGGTTTTTTGCCAGGCCCTGCTGCTGGGCGGGGTCGGCGGCGCGTTCCTGATCTTCCTGACCCGGCATTTCCAGGCTCGCAGTCAACTCGTCTCCCTGCTCCTGATGACCGTCTGCGGGATCACCGGGATGGCCCTCGAGCTCGGCATCTCGCCGCTCCTGCCCAACATGGTGCTGGGATTTATGATCACCAATTTCGCCGGCACCGGTCGCCGCCTGCTATCCTCGGTCGATGATCTCGAACCTTTCCTCTACATCTGCTTTTTCACCCTCGCCGGAACCCATTTGAACCTCTCCCTGATCCCGGCCCTGGGCCTAACCGGAGCCGTCTACATCGTCGCCCGCTTCGGGGGCAAGGTCATCGGGGCCACCCTCGGCGGACTGCTGACCGGGGCCCCGGCAACCATCACCCGCCATCTCGGATTCTGCCTGCTGCCCCAGGCTGGAATCGCCGTCGGACTGGTGGTCGCGGTCCAGGAAAACCCCCTTTTCACTCCGTACGAGGCGCCGATCACGGTCATCATCCTGGCCGCCATCGTCATCAGCGAACTTTGCGGCCCGGTCCTGGTCAAGACGGTGCTGGGCCGGGCCGGGGAAACCGGCCGTTCCGGAAACCTGCTGTTCGGCATCGTGCCGCGCCACGGGATCACCTTTGACTGCCGGGCCCGGGACAAGTGGAAACTGCTGCGGGAACTGGTGGAGTTCTCGGCCCGGGTCTACGGCGCCGGGCCGAAGGAAAAGGAAAAGCTCCTGCGGTCGGTGATCGAACGGGAGAAGTCACTCAGCACCGGCCTCGGCCGGGGGGTGGCGATCCCCCACGGCACCGTGGCCCGGGGCCAGCGCATCATGGGGGTGATGGCGATCATCCGTGAAGGGGTGGATTTCGATTCACTGGACGGGGAAAAAGCCCGGGTCGTGATCCTGATGATCATTCCCGAGCGCCACTTCGAAGACCACCTGAAGACCCTGGCCGCGGTCTCGAAGGTTTTCAGCCGGCCGGGCATGGCCGAAAGCCTGGCCGCGGCGGCGGGGCCGGAAGAGGCCTACCACCTGGTTTTCAGCCAGGAAAGCGGGACTTCCGACTTCATTCAACTGGCCGGAGAAGATGACGAGGTTGAAGATCTCGAACCCGGCCCTGACTCCTGACCTCCAGGCTTCAAACTTCCCGGCCGGTCAGCGCCCGGTCGGAGTGCCGGGCGACCGCGTAAAGAATTTCCAGGATAATCCCCAGGGCCTCTTCATCGAGATCGAAAAGCGCGCTGTGCAGGGGGTGCACCAGGCCCTTTTCCGGGTTGCCGCAGCCGACAAACAGGTAACAGCCGGGAGTCCGCCGGGCGAAACGAGCAAAATCCTCCCCGCCCAGCATCGGGGGGTCGTTCTCCCGCAGCCCCAGCTGCGGGAAATCACGCTCCAGCAGTTCAGCCATGAAAGTAACCAGCCGCGAATCATTGACCAGGGCCGGGGCCACCTCGCTGACAGTCATTTCAGCCTCGGCCCCGAAGGCCCGGGGCAGTTCGCGAACCAGCCGGCCCAGACCTTCGTGCAGGCGCTGGTGCTGGGCCTCGGAAAGGGTCCGGATGGTGCCGGTCAGCAAAACCCGGTCGGCGATAATGTTGGAAATCGTGCCGCCGCTGATCGTGCCGATCGAAACCAGGGCCGGGTCGACCGGGTCGGTCCCTTTGGTCAGCAGCTGGTTGATCGCGGTCACCAGGCTGGCCGCCACCTGGATGGCATCGATCGACTCATGCGGCGCACAGGCGTGCGCCGCCCGGCCCCGGACTTCGATCTCCAGGTACTCGGTCGCGGCCATGAAAGGGTGGCGGTAAAGAGCTATTTCACCCAGCCGGAGACCGGGATGAAAATGAAAACCGAAAATCGCCGCCGGAAGGGAAGCAAAAACTCCGGCTTCAAGCATCGCCAGGGCTCCCTGACCGTTCTCCTCGGCCGGCTGAAAGATGAGCCGGACCGGGCCGGGAAGCTTTTCCGGCTCCCGGGCCAGGAGGGCGGCCAGTCCCAGCAGAACCGCGGTATTGCCGTCATGGCCGCAGGCGTGCATGACCCCGGGCCGGGTCGAGGCGTAGTCGCACTTTTTGCGGTCCGCCAGTGGCAGGGCGTCGCAGTCGGCCCGGAAAGCGATCTCCGGGCCCGAAGCCTCAGGGTTGATACGGGCCACGACCCCGTATCCGCCGACCCCGGTCTCGTGGGCGATGCCGAGGTCGGCCAGAATGCCGCTGATAAAGGCCGCCGTCTCCCGCTCCTGCCCGGAAAGCTCCGGGTAGCGATGCAGGTGGCGCCGCCATTCCACAACCCGCAAAAAGATCTCCCGATTCAGGGACATTTCCGGTTCTCCGCCAGTTTAATAAGGATATAGTAACTATTCAGCTAAATCCGGGGTCGGGCGCGGCTTTTCTTCGCTAAGCGTTAAGATTTCTGTTTTTCCTCGCGCTCGCTTCGCCCGCATTGCAAAACTCGCTTACGCTCAGACAGTTGCAAGGCTTATGGGCTCCCGCTCGCTGGGAAAAACGACGAAATCTTTCCGAAACCGCTCCGAAAAACCACCCCCGCCCCCTCCTGAAAGTGGGGAAATAGAATTTAGCTGAATGGTTACAGGATATAAGGAATTATCATCACCGGTCAAGCCGGGAGAGAATCCCGGCAGGCATCCGGCAAGCAACAGGAAAAACGAGGTTCAGTCAAAATGCCAATCTATGAATTCGAAGGCCGCCGGCCGCAAATTGCAACTTCCGCCTTCGTCGCCGAAACCGCGATCCTGATCGGCGACGTCCGCATCGCCGACCAGGTCTACGTCGGCCACGGCGTCATCCTCAGGGGGGACTACGGCACCATCGACATCGCCCCCCAGAGCGCCGTCGAGGAGGGGGCCATCATTCACATCAACCCCGATTGCGTCTGCCGCCTGGGACGGCGCGTGACCATCGGCCACGGGGCCAAGGTGCACGCTCCCGAGATCAACGACCACGCGGTCATCGGCATCGGCGCGATTCTCTCCTTCAACGTCCGCATCGGCGAATGGAGCATTGTCGCCGAGGGCAGTGTCGTGCCCAACGGCAAAACCATCCCGCCGGGGGTCATCGTGGCCGGCAACCCGGCCCGGGAAATCGGCCCGGTCGAGGCGCGCCATCGCGACTTCTGGAATTACGGCAAGGATCTCTATGTCGATCTCGCTAGACGTTATCAGACCGGCAGCCGGAGAATCGACCCGCCAAAACCGCCTACCGCTCCAGCCGACAAGCCCTGACCTACCCCCGGCCGGGCAAAAAAAACGGGGCAGGAGCCATGCCCCTGCCCCGCTGCCGGTGGCTCCCGAAACCCGGGCAACTCCGGGTTTTAGCTCTCCTTTTTCTCCAGCGCAAACTTGCCGGCCTTGATATCGTCGAGGCCTTTTTTCAGGCTCTCAGCCCAATATTCGAAGGCCGCCTCGGTATAACCCCATTTCTCCACCTTGGCTTCCATGTTGAGCTTGGAACCGACGTAGGTGTCCTTGCCCATGGCCAGGACCTGGTTGGTTTCGGAGTCGATCAGTTCGAACTCCATCGAGGCCTGGCCGACCCCGGTGCCGGCCCCGGTGGTGCCGGACTTCACCAGGCTGACGGCAAGTCCGACCGGCAGAACCGTGGTAATCGTATCCAGGGCCCGGTTGGACGGTACGATATCGACAATCGCGATCCTGACCCTGAGAACATCGGGACCCGGGGTCGTAACCAGGGTGTATTCACTGCCCAGCTTCTTGACGAAGGCGTTGTGGTAGGCCTTGGTCAGTTCCTTGATATCCTCGGGATGAATGGCCTTGCTCTCGGCATCGTTCTTGAGATAGAAAACCACCTCGTCAAGCATGATCTTTTTGTATTTGCTGAAATCGGCCGCGGGATCGATCCAGACCTTGTCCACGGCGCGGCCCTGGGTCTTGACCTTGGCATAGGCCTCCGGTCCACCGAGAAAGCCGCTGTTTTCGATCGGCTGCGTTCCGGCACAGGCAGTCAGAGCCAGAGCCAGCAATAATCCCATCAATAATTTTACTTTTTTCCCAATTTTCATTTTCCCTGCTCCTTGAACTAAAGGTTTAGATCTCCCGCCTGCGGCCGCTCAACATTCAACATTTCGTTTCCACTGCACCATAATTTCTATCTCCTGCCATAATCTGTTAGACAGTCTAACACAAAATCAGGCAAAGGACAAATTTTCCGGGGGAAACGGTTCGGGCTCAGGCGGGCCGGTAAAGAGTCAGGCCGATGCCGCTGAATACCAGGATGAATCCCACGGCATGAAAGCGGTGAAAGGCCTCACCGAGAAACAGGACGGCCATGACCGTCCCGAACACCGGGATCAGGTGGATAAAGAGCCCGGCCCGGTTGGCCCCCACCAGTTCGACCCCGCGGTTGTAGCAGAAGTAGGAGACCAGGGCCGGGAAAATGACGACATAGGCAACGGTCAGCAGGGTCGGGAAATTCAGGCTCATGGCCTTGACCGTGAAACTTTCGTAGAGGTAGAAGGGCAACAGCATCAGGCTGCCGGCAACGAAAGTAAAGAGCAGGAAACTCAAGGGGTGGAGGCCGGCCGGCAGGCGGCGCAGCAGGACCGAGTAGACGGCGTAACCGATAACGGCGATAAAGATCAAAAGGTCGCCGCGACGGGCGGACAGGGAAGCGAGAACCGCGAAATCGCCCCGGGCGATGACCGTCACCACCCCGGCCAGGGAAAGCAGTACGCCGACTCCCTGCAGGAGGCTGATCTTCTCCCGGAAACCGAAGAAGGAGAGCAGCATGATCATCACCGGCATCAGGGACTGGATCAGAAAGGCGTTCAAGGCCGTCGTCGTCTGCAGGCCGGTATAGAGCAGGGTGTTGAACATCGCCACCCCGGTCAGGGCCAGCGCCAGCAGCAGGCCAAGGTGGCGGCGGACGAGGCCGAGATCCCGGCGCAGCTGGGAGAGCGCAAACGGCAGGAGCAGCAGTGAGGCCCCGGCCCAGCGCCAGAAAGCGAGGCCGACCGGCGGCACACTCAGCCGCATATAGCGGCCGACCACGCTGTTGACCGCCCAGAAAAAAACCGCCATGGTCAACAGCAGGTAGGGAGCGCGGTAAAGCCGCTCCAACCGAACCGGGTACCGCGACATGCGACTCACCTCAACCGGCGGGATCAAACCTGGCGGCATCGATGATCGACCACAGATGGATGACCCAGCCCAGCCAGAACACCCACAGGACGGCCGCCAGAACGAACTGGATGACGGCCCGCATCAATCGGCCCTGGAGCAGCTGGCCCAGGCCCGGAATAAAAAAACTGCACAGCGCGGCAAGCACGTTGCCGCCCGAACCCTGTCCCGGCATGACAAACCTCCGTTTCACCAATTTACACCAGCCGCGCCGCTCCCCGACCACGGCCTGGCGGTTTTCACAATCGGCCGGGCATAGCATGGAAAAACGGCTAAAGTAAAGGGGAAACTAACTATTCAGCTAAATTCTATCTCCCTTCTTTCAGTGCAGCACCCCGTTGCAGATGGCCAGGATCGTCGCTGTGCTGACGATCAGCCAGAGAATCACCCCCTGGAACATCGGCTTGAGGCCGACCTCGGCCAGGACCTTGCGGGTCAGTCCGGCCCCGATCAGGAACAGGGTCATAATCAGAAGCTGCTTGGAAGATCTGGCCAGCAGGTGCCAGAGTGAATCCATCCGGGTCACGTAGGTATTGATTACCGCGGCCGCGATAAAGCCGAGAATAAACAGGGGGAAACTGGCCTTGCCGGCATTGCCGCTGCGCAGGCCGGCAACCAGGGAAAAGGGGGCGATCCACAGCGCCCGGGTCAGTTTCACCGTGGTGCCGACCGCCAGGGCCCCGGCCCCGTAGGTGGCGGCCGCGCCGACCACGCTGCTGGTGTCGTGGATGGCCAGGGCCGAAAACACTCCGAACTGATGCTGGTTCAGGTCGAGAAGATGGCCGATCATCGGAAAGAGCAGCAGGGCGATGGCGTTGAGCGTGAAAACCGTGGCCAGGGAAACCGCGATGTCGTTGTCCTCGGCCTGGATCACCGGGGCCATCGCGGCGATCGCGCTGCCGCCGCAGATCGCCGTGCCGAAGGCGATCAGTGAGGCGGTCTTGCGCTGGACTTTGAGCAGCCGACCGAGACCGACGCCGATCAGGATGGTCAGGGAAATGCTGATGAAGGTCAGGCCGATCGAGCTTTTGCCGGTTTCAATCACCTCGATGAAATTGACCCCGAAGCCC
>WFRT01000312.1 GCA_015486445.1 Pseudomonadota bacterium
GCTGTTTTCCGACATGCTTTTTTACCGTTTCTGAAATGGTTTTAAGTTTGTAACTGTTCAACCGAATACGGGGTCGGGCGCGGGCCGCGCAGACAGCGATCAACCCCTTTTTAACACCGCCTGGCTCATGGCCATGACCTGTCCCTTGTCGAAACCAATCTGCTGGGTAGCTCCGTTGGGACAGACCGCGGCACAGGAACCGCAGCCGTGACAGAGATCGTAATGCACATCGGCGATCATTGTCGCCGGGTTGAGTTCACGGGCACCGTAGGGACAGGCCTCGACACAGAGACCGCAGCCCGAGCAGAGCCTGGTATTGACCTCGACTGTATGTTTGTCCGCCCGGAGTTCCCGACGCAGCAGGAAGGCCGCCGCCCGGCCGGCCGCGGCCCGGGCCCTAGTCAGGGCCTCGCGGATATGGACCGGGGCCGAAGCCAGGCCGCAGTGGTAGCGGCCTTCGCCGACGAAATCGACCAGCGCGGCCTTGGCATTGGCCTCGGCGAAAAAACCGTAGTCATCGAGCGGCAGGTCGAACATCCCGGCCAGGCCGGCCTGGTCGCCGGCCGCAATCCCGGTGCTCAAAACCAAAATATCGGGCTGCAAAGTGATATCCCGTTTCAAGATACTGTCGTAATAGCGGAGAACCAGGCCCTCGCCGGCCATCTCGGCCAGCGGTTTGCGCTCGAGCTCGTAAGGAGTAAACAGCACCCCTGATTCGCGGGCCTGGCGATAGTAATCCTCGAAGAGACCGTAGGCCCGCAGGTCGCGATAGAGAACCGTGACCCTGGCCGCCGGGGAGATTTTTTTCAGGGCGATGGCATTTTTCAGGGCATGGGTGCAGCAGACCCGGCTGCAGTACTCCCGGCCGCCCGGCTCACGCGAGCCGACGCACTGGATCATGACGATCTCTTTGTGGTCTTTGAGGCTCTCCGGGTTGTGGGCCAGTTGGTGTTCAAACTCAACCTGAGTCAGGACCCGGTCGGATTGACCATAGAGATACTCATCGGTGGCGGCCTCGAGGGCGCCGGTGGCAATCACCAGGGCCCCGTGCCTGACCAGGTGGTCGGTTTCCCCGCATTTGACCCGGGTGGTGAAATCACCGGGCCGGCCTTGATGCTCACAGATCTCGGCCTCGAGCAACACCTCGATTTCGCTCTGGGCCTCAATCCCGGCGGAAAGCTCCCGTAGCAGTTCTGCCGGGCTCCCCTCCTCCAGGGTGAAGCTGGCCTCTTTGAGACGTCCGCCGAGGGCCGGTGATTTTTCCACCAGGGTAACCGCGATACCGTGCCCGGCCAGGGCGAGGGCTGCGGTCATCCCGGCCGCCCCGCCCCCGACCACCAGGGCCCGCGGTTCAATCTGGCGGGTTTCGCCTACGGCCGGACGGGTCCGGAAAACCGCGGTCAGGGCGGAACGGATCTGGGCTTTCACTTTTTCAGCGATAACCTCGGCGGCCCCGGCATGGGGGAAAATCACCTGCTCACGCAGGTTGGCTACGGCAAAAGCGTTGCGATTGAAGCCGATCTCGTCGGCAAACGCGTCGACCAGACGCCCGAGTTCACGAACCGAACAGGCGGCCAGCACCAGGCGGTTGAGTTCGTACTCGCCGATAAATCGACGCAGGCCCCGCAAACCTTCCGGGCTGCAGAGATGGTCGACGGTTTCCACACAGCCGACAAAGGGATTGTCGCGAAATTCATCCTGCAGAGCGGAAAAATCGATTTCCGCCGCCAGGCTGCCGGAACAGGCGCAGAGAAAGATCCCGATTTTCGGCTCCTGTTTCCAGACCGCGCCCTCGTCCGGGCCCGCAGGCAAGGCCGCTTCACCCTTTTCATCAACCACGTCGTCGCCGCTCTCCCGCAACAGGGAGAGGGCCAGGGTCTCAGCCGCCGCCGCGGCCTCGAGCACGGTTTCGGGAATGTCCTTGGGCCCGCAGAAGGCTCCGGCGGCAAAGATTCCGGCCCGGGAAGTAACGGTCGGGTTGAATTCCGGGGTCCGGCAGAAACCGTAACGATCAAGCTCGATCCCGGCCGCGCCCGCGAAATCCAGTTTCGGGGCGTCAAAACCAAGAGAGAGGACAACCAGGTCGTACGCCTCTTCGATAAAGCCCTGCTCCCCTTCGTAAACCAGGTTGAGTTTTCGGTCCCGGGGGTCCTCGTGCACGGTCGAAACCATTGAACGGCGATATTCGATGCCGAACTCATTTTGGGCCCGGTTGAAATAGCGCTCGTAGTCCTTGCCCATGCCACGCAGGTCCATGTAATAGACCACAACCTCGGTTTCGGGTGAGCGCTGACGGATAAACATCGCCTGCTTGGTGGCGTACATGCAGCAGACCGAGGAACAGTAACCGCGGCCGCAGGAGAGATCCCGTGAACCGACACACTGGATGAAAGCGACTTTACGCGGCGTCCCGCTGTCCGAGGGCCGGATGGGCAAACCGGAGGTCGGGCCCGAGAAACTGATCATGCGCTCGAGTTGACGGGAAGTTACCACGTTGGCGTAACGACCGAAACCGTACTCCCCTTTCAAGCTCCCCTCTTCGAGGTCAAAGCCGGGGGTCAGAAGAACCGCGTCGGACTCGATTTCCACGGTCCGGCTCCCGGTCTCGTCCAGGTCGACGGCCCCGGTGGGACAGGCCTTGACGCATTCGCCGCACCGGGTGCAGTGCCCGGTGTCGATCAGGTAGCCGCCCTTGACCATCTTGGGATAAAGTTTGTAGATCGCAGCCCGGCTCTCAAGCCCGTCGGAAAATTCATCCGGAACGCTGACCGGACAAGCAGCGCTGCACAGGCCGCAGTCGATGCATTTTTGTGGATCGACCCCCAGATATGAGGTCTCGACGCTCAAGCGGAATTCTCCGGGGCCGCCGCTGAGTTCGAGCGGCCGGCTCGAAGTCATGATTTTAAGGTTGTCCTGGAGCTGGCATTCGATGAAGGGGCAGTAGGCCGGCTGGCGCGGGGCCAGAAAGCAGACACCGCAGGAGTGAGTCGGAAAGGTATTGTCAAGCAGTGGGAAAAAGCCGCCGATCGCGGCCGCTTTTTCAACCAGGGTGACCCGGGCTCCGAGGCCGGTCAGCTGCAGGGCGGCGGTCATGCCGGCGAAACCACCGCCGATGACCGTTACCTTTTTATCTTGCAGGTTGTTGCTACAGGCAGACATTAAAATAAACTCCCGGTTACAAATCAGAAGAGTCCGGCAGGATCGTTAAAATGCTTTTTCCACCAGCGGGCCCGGTCGCCGACCTGGAAAGCCTCGGCCATGAGCTCGGTGAAATAGAGTATCGGCATCCGTTTCTGGCGGATATCGACATTGGCCTGGCAGAGGGCGCAGGAGGTCACCAGGCAGTCGACCCCGGCGGCCTCGGCATAGTCGACGATCCGGCCGACGAGTTCGGCGGTCTTGCCGGCATCGGTCAGACCGAGATCGCCGCCGCAGCAGTCGACCTTGCAGGACCAGTCGACAACCTCGACCCCGAGGTCAGCCAGCAGGGAATCAATACGCTGCGGATTCTCGGTATCGTCAACCCCGGTTACCGCGCCCGGACGGACAATGGCGCAACCGTAGTAGCAGACCGCCTTGAGCCCCGCCAGCGGCTTTTTCACCCGCTCTTTGACGGCCGGGCGGAGTTCCTCGGCCGCCAGTAGGTCAACCAGGGAAAGCATCCGGATACGGCCATTGTAGCTGAAATCAAGCTCTTTCTCGAGTTCCCGACGCACATCTTCGTCGTGCCGCAGGAGGTAATCGGCCTGGGCCAGGTTGCCGTAGCAGCCGGCGCAGGGAATCACCAGGTCACACTCCCCTTTCTGGGCTTCGGCCACGTTGTAGGCGGAAAGCCCCAGGGCCAGACTCGATGACAGGTTGTGGGCCGAGGCCGCGCCGCAGCAGCACCAGTCGTCCAGCTCCTTGAGCTCGATTCCCAGGGCCTTGATCACCTCCAGGCTGGCCTCGATATACTCGATCGCGGTGGAGTGCGAGGTACAGCCGGGATAGTAGGAATAAGTTTTTGCAGGTTCAACCATTTGATGAACTCGTCATGAATCAAAAATTGCAAGCTCCGGCAGGCGGCTTTTTCAATAACCGGCCCGGGTGAAAATTTCCTTGATTCGGCCCAGGTTTTTACTCTTGCGCGGCATGATCGGGATCTTGCCCTTGAGAAACAGCTTCAGGCCGACCTCGAGATCGTCGGTGAATTTTTTGCTTTTGAGCTTGTATTTGAGCAGCATCGTGGCTTCGTGAACCCGGCCGAACTGCTTGATACTCTCGATGAAAGAGGTATGCAGGGCGACGGTTGCCGGGTCGGCCGGCGTCACTCCCTGCCGGAGGCACTCGGCCCGCAGCACATCCATCACCGGGGCGATGCGGATCTCGTTGGGACAGCGGCTGCCGCAGGTTTCGCAGGAAACGCACATCCAGATTGCCCGGCTTTGCAGCAGTTCGCTCTCCAGGCCGAGCTGCACCATCCGCATCACCATGTTGGGAGGAAAGTCGAATTCATCGACCATCGGGCAGCCAACCGAACATTTCCGGCACTGGTAGCACAGGTTGACCGGCTGACCGGATTCGGCGATTATCTTGTCCAGCAGTTTTTCACTCATCATCGGATTAACTGGTATGCAGGTCTTGATGTGGCTGATTCCACAATGGTCGAAACCTTAAGGCAATACAGCCTCGGGCCCCGGCCTTACACCGCCTTGCTGGTAAAATCCCCGATCACCTTCAAAAACTGGCTCGAGGTTGAATTGATCAGTTCGCAGGCCTTGTTGGGACAGGCCGCGATACAGGCCCCGCAGCCCTGGCAGACCGCCTGGTTGACTTCCGAAATCCGGGTAAATTCGTTCATCACCCGGGCCCCGTAAGGGCAGATCTCGATGCAGATGCCGCAACCGCTGCAGACATCCTCCCTGACCTCGGCAATCAGGGGGTCGGCGATCAGGGTTTCATTCGAGAACATGGTCTGGATTTTACCCGCCGTGGCCAGGGCCTGGGCCACCGAATCGGTGATATCCTTGGGCGCCTGGCCGCAGCCGGCCAGGTAAACCCCCTTGGTCGAACTTTCCACCGGGTAAAGCTTGATATGGGTCTCGGTCAGGAAGGCGTCGCCGTCGATCGTGACATTCATCTTCTTGGCCAGGTCGCGCAGCTCGGCCGGGGGCTCCATGGCCATTGCCAGCACCACGAGATCGGCATCGAGGGTGATCTGGCGCTGGGTCAGGGTGTCGGCCGTCAACACCTTGAGATGGCCGTCCTCCTCGTAGACCTTGGCGACCCGGCCACGGATGTAAACCAGCTTTTCCTGTTCCATGCCGACCTGGACGAACTCCTCGAAATCACGGCTGTCGGAACGGATGTCCATGTAGGAGATATAGGCGGTGCCGTCTTCCACCTGCCGCTTGTAAAGCCGGGCCTGCTTGGCCGTGTACATGCAGCAGGCCCTCGAGCAGTAAGGCTTGTGGCGTTCGGGGTCGCGGGAGCCGGCGCACTGGATGAAAACCACGCTTTTCGGCACCCGGCCGTCGGAAGGACAGACGACCTGTCCGCCGGTGGGTCCGGCGGGATCGAGCATCCGTTCGAAGGCCAGGGCATCGACGACATCGGGGATCTTCCCGGCCCCGTATTCAGGCAGTTTGGCGGGACTGTAAAGATCGTAACCGGTGGCCATGACAATGGCCCCGACAAATTCCTCGTTCAAACTGTCGAGCCGGCCGAGATCGATCGCCCCCTCGGAACAGGCATCGACACATTCCCGGCACTTTTCCCCCTCCTCTTGCTCAAAATCGGCAAAATGGAGACAATCCTCCCGGTAGAGAACCGGAACCCGGGCCTCGGCGGCGGCCGCATTGTAGCGAAAGATGGCTCCCCGCCGGCTCAGGCCGCGGTTGAACTGGTCTTCAAGCTCAACCGGACAGGCCGCCAGGCATTGATCACACAAGGTACATTTTCCGGGCTCGACAAAGGCTGGCCGGGTCTTGATCGTAACGTTGAAATTACCGACATAGCCATCCAGAACATCAACCTCGGAATTAACATAAACCTTGATTTTCTCGTGATCATAAACCTCTTTAATTTTATCGCTCAAGAGTTTAGAAATATTATTAAAATACGGAAA
>WFRT01000313.1 GCA_015486445.1 Pseudomonadota bacterium
CAATTGCCGGCAGCGCCAGCCGACGAAGCTGTAAAAGCCCAGCAGCAGGCCGAGGACCAGGGCCAGGTCGGGGAGCAGGGGAACCATGGCCGCGGGCGGGGAAGGCCGGGCCGAATAAACCAGGATGACGACGAGATAGAGGAAAATGGTCTGGTACATGCGGAAAAAACCTGTTCCCGGAAACCGTTTCGGTTCCGGTACGGAAAGTTCTTGCAATCTTTTCTGCCAAGCCGCTAAAGTAAAAAAGAGCGGCGGTGGGGGCCGGGGACGCAAGCGTTCTGATCCCGGCCTGTTTTAGCACAAATTGTCCCCCGGGGGAACCTTGACCCCGGGGTCCGCGACTGAATTATCTTAACTTTCACGGGCCCCCGATGAACGGTTTTTTCATTCATACCGGCAATCACCTGGAAAAACTGGCGGAAAGGCTGGCCGCCGGGCTCGGCCAGCCGGGGCCGCTCGGGGCGCGGGCTTGAACGATGGTTGAAGCTGTTTCTCGCCCGCCGGAACGGGGTGGCCGCCAACCTCGACTGTCCCTTTCCCCAAACCTTTATCGAGGAGCGGGTTCTAAAACCCCTGCGCCTTGCCCTGCCGGGCGGGGACGACGGCTCTCCGGCGGCCGCCGACCCCTGGGACCAGGGTGTATTGACCTGGCGCATCTTTTTTCTCCTGCAGGAGGCGGCCGCCGCCGACGCCGGGGAACTGGATGCCGTAGTCCGCTACCTGAAAATGTCCGGCGACGAACTTTCCGCCTATCACCTGGCCGCCACCCTGGCCGAACTCTTCCAGCGCTACCTGAACAGCCGTCCCGACCTGGTCCGGGCCTGGGAGCGGGGCGGGAACCCGTTGTCGGAAGAGAGCTCCAGCGGCTGGCAAATGGCCCTCTGGCGCCGCCTGGCGGAAGGTATTGAGAAACCCCATTTCGCGGCTTTGCACGAGTTGTTCAACCAACTGGTCTATCCTGAGTTCTTTCCCCCGCCGACCGGGGTGGCGGCCACAGCCCTGGACCAGGTCGCCGCCGCCCTGCCACAGCGTCTGCTGCTGTTTGGTTTCTCGAGCCTGCCGCCGGTCTATCTCGATATCTTTTTTGCCCTCGGCCGGCTCTGCGAGGTCCATCTCTTCTACAGCAATCCCTGTTCCGAATACTGGGGCGACCAGTATCGCCTGGGCACCGTCCGGGCCCGGTTTGACCCCGAAGCGGGGCGCCTGGTACACCCCCTGCTGGCCTCCTGGGGGCGCCAGGGAAGATTCTTTTTCGAGGCGGCCGTGGCGCTCGAGGCCGACAGCTACCTGGAGTTTTTTGTTCCGGTCGAGGGAGACTCGCTGCTGGCCCGGCTCCAGAACCGGATTTTGCGTCTCGAACCGCCGGCCGCCGCGGAGGAGCTGGCGGCGGACGACAATTCCCTCCAGGTTCACCGCTGCCATACCCGGCGCCGCGAGGTCGAGGTGGTCTACGATGCCATCCTCGACGCCCTGGAACGGGATTCCAGTTTGACTTGCGAAGATATCATGATCCTGGCCCCCGACCTCGAACTCTACACTCCCTATCTCGAGGCCCTTTTCGGAGGTCGGACAGCGGGAGAGAAGGAGACCTGTGGCCGCCGCCCGCGGCTGCCTTTCAACCTGGCTTCCGAACGCGATTTTCTCAACCGGCCGCCGGTTGCCGCTCTCCTGGCCCTGCTCCGCCTGCTGTCCGGCCGGGCCCCGGCCGACGAGGTTTTCGACCTCTTTGCCATCGAGGTCGTCCATCGCCGTTTCGGGGTGGAGTCCGAGGCCCTGGAGCGGCTTTTTTTCTGGCTCAAAAAGTCGGGAATCAGCTGGGGGCTGGATGCCGTCTCCCGGGAACGCACAGTCGGCACCGCTTTTGCCGAAAACTCTTTTGCCTGGGGCCTGGAGCGGCTGCTGGCCGGTTATGGGCTGGCCGGCAACGGGCTGCGCGACGACGCCTCCCGGGCCCTGGTCGACGAGGTCGGGCTCTGGTCCGGGACAGAAGGCGGGCCGGGCGATTTGCTGCCGCTGCCCGGGATCGAGGGCGGGGATGCCCTGGTGCTGGGCGGTTTCTGCCTGTTTATCGAAAAACTGCGCCAGGCGGCCGCCCGCCTGGCCGCCCCCCGGCCGGCCGGGGCCTGGAAAGCGGAGCTGGAAAACCTGCTGGAAACCTTCATTCAGCCGGCGGCGGATGACGATGACTATGGCCTCCTGGCCCGGGTTGTCAACCGGGTGGACCGTGGTTTCGCGGGGGCGGCCGGGAGCGAAACAGCGGCGGCGGGCAAAGTCGGGATTACGACCATGCTGGCCGTGCTGGAGAACGAAATAACCGCGGCCGGGGCTGTCGGCCACGGCTA
>WFRT01000314.1 GCA_015486445.1 Pseudomonadota bacterium
ACCCCGGGGCCGAAAACCGGCCCGGGCCGGAAAAAACTCAAGCTTGGTCTCGCCCGGGACCGGGCCTTTCAGTTCTATTATGCCGACAATCTCGACCGGCTCCGGGAAAACGGCATCGAGATCGTCGAGTTCTCGCCGCTGGCCGACCGCCGGCTGCCGGCCGGGCTGGACGGCCTCTACCTGGGCGGCGGCTACCCCGAACTCTACGCCGAAAGACTGAGTGCCAACCGCGGCCTGCACGGGGAGATCGCAGCCTTTGCCGCAGACGGCGGCGCGATCTACGCCGAGTGCGGCGGACTCATGTACCTGAGCCGGGAACTACTCGACCTGGAAGGCAAAAGATGGCCGATGTGCGGCATCCTCGAACTCTCCACGACCATGGGCAAACGCCGCTTCCGGCTCGGCTACGTCGAGGTCGAAAATCAGTGCGAGACGATCTTCGGCCCGCCCGGAACCGGCTGGCGGGGACACGAATTTCACTGGTCAGCACCCGACCTGCAGCCCGATCCCGGCCACGCCCCGCTGCGCTGCCGGCGGCCGGTGGAAAACCGCTTCCGGCCGGCCGCCTATCTAGTCAACCGGGTGCTCGCCACCTATATTCACGCCCATTTCGGCAGTTGTCCCGAGGCCCCCGCGAACTGGGCCCGTTTTTTACGCGCATGAGCGGGCCCCCGGAAAAACCCCTTTCCCGGCCGCCCGGCCGCGGACCTTACGGCCTGATCATGCTGCTTCTGGGCGGCCTGCTGGCCGCCATGCTGCTGACCGCGACCTGCCTGGGCTATATGAAGATTCCCCCGGGCCGGGTCCTGGAAATAATTTTTCAGACCCTTGTCCACCCCGCTACCGCCCGGCAGACCACCGATCCGGTAATGGCCGCGGTTCTGTTCGACGTCCGCCTGCCCCGCATCCTGACCGCCGCCGTGGTCGGCGGCGGCCTCGCCCTGGCCGGGGTCGTCTTCCAGGGCATTCTCCTGAACCCGCTGGCCGACCCCTACACCCTCGGAGTCTCGAGCGGGGCCGCCTTCGGCGCCGCCCTCGCCCTGCTGTTCAATTTCACCTTCTGGGGCGCCTACTCGGTCACCGCCTGCGCCTTTGCCGGGGCCCTGCTGACCCTGCTGCTGGTAATCAGAATGGCCGGCTCCGGCGACCAGGGACTCTCCTCCGGCAACCTGATCCTGGCCGGGGTCATCATCGCCGCGATCCTGGCGGCCGGCATCAGCCTGATCAAGTTCCTGGCCGACGAACAGGTGGCCGTCATCATCTTCTGGCTGATGGGCAGTTTCGCTTCGAAAACCTGGGCCGACCTGCTGCTGGTTACCTTTTTTGCCGGACCGGGAATGCTGCTGATCATCTTCTACGCCCGCGAACTCAATCTGCTTTCGCTGGGACCCCGGGCGGCCGCCTCACTGGGCGTCGACACCCGGCGAACCACCGCCATCCTCCTGACTTCGGCAACCCTGGTGGCGGCCGCCTGCGTTGCGGTTTCCGGCATCGTCGGTTTTGTCGGCCTGCTGGTCCCCCACCTGGTCCGGGGCCTGACCGGGCCCGACAGCCGCCGCCTGGCCCCGGCCGCTTTCCTGGCCGGCGCCCTGCTCCTGCTGGCCGCCGACACCGTAACCCGGGCCCTGCTTCCCCGCGAAGTTCCAATCGGGGTGCTGACCGCCCTGATCGGCGGACCCTTCTTCTGCTGGATCTACCAGCGTCGGCTCAGGGGCTAGCATGAACCTTTTCCACTGCGAAAACCTGGCCTTCTCCTACCAGCCCGGGCGCCCGGTTATCGACGACCTGAACCTGGCTCTCGAGACGGGAAAGTTCTACGGTTTCATGGGGCCCAACGGCTGCGGCAAAACAACCCTGATCGACCTGTTGAGCGGCCACCTGCGGCCGGAACGCGGCCGGCTCTTTTTTACCGGTCGGCCGCTGAGCTCTTTCTCCCGGCGCGAGCTCGCCCGCAAGCTTTCCCTGGTGCCACAGTTCTACAATATAAGTTTTCCCTATACGGCCCGGGAGATCGTGATGATGGGCCGCTACCCCCACCTGCCCCGCTTTGCCGCAGTCGGAAAAGAGGAACTGGAACTGGTCGAGGAAACCATGCGGGCAACCGACACCCTGGCCCTGGCCGAGCGCCCGGTAACCGAGCTTTCCGGCGGTGAACGCCAGCGGGTCGTCTTCGCCCGGGCCCTCGTCCAGCAGGCTCCGGTACTCTTTCTCGACGAGGCCACCGCCAACCTCGACATCAACCACACCCTGAACCTGCTTTCCCTGGTCCGCCGCAAGGTAAACGGCG
>WFRT01000315.1 GCA_015486445.1 Pseudomonadota bacterium
AGCATCAGCTCGGGGGTTTCGATCTTGTCGATGGCCTTATTGACGCTGGCCTGGCCGATCTTGAAAATTCTATTGAAAATGCTCATCGTGCTGTTTCTCCGGTTGGCTTGGGGTTTCAGGTGGCGGGATTTCAGTTAAGATATTCGCCGAGCAGGGTTTCGGCCCGGTCGACCGCCAGCTCGAGGGCCGTAAAGACGCTCAAAAGTTCGTTGCTGTCAAGGTTTTCCGCTTCCCGGCTTTCGACCAGCACCAGTCTCGGGTCGTCGGGATTGGCCCGGTTGAGGCCGAAGGCGACGGGCTGGACCTCGGTGTTCAGGTCGAGCAGGTCGTGGTAGAGTTTTTCGTTGGCGACTCCGCTGATGTCGCCGAGGTCGATCTCGAAGTAGAGCTGGCCGTCACTGACGTTGATAAAGACCGGCAGTTCTCCGTCCCGTTCGACCCGGTAAAGATTTTCACCGCTGGTCTCGACCTTGAAACCGTTGAGTTTCAGAAAGGTGGCGAGATCCTCTTTGCGGGCACTGGTGACAATAACCTGTTCCATAATCAATTCCTTTGCTGATCTCCTCCGGTCGGTTTCGACCGGGGCTGTGATTGAGGCCCGTTGGAGGGCGCTTTCCAATCAATATAAACTTCTTTTCCCGGTTGTCAAGGAGAACCCCGGTTTATTGGAAAAAATTAAGGAAAATAGAGAGTTTCAGCTGATGTCGGGAAGCTTGTCGAGGGGGGATAGGGAAGGGCTTGAAGAATATTTCTTCAGCCGCTGTGGGGGCCGGGAAAAAAGGGTTTAGGCAGTGGGTTCCTGATCCAGGATCTCCTGCTCGATGGCGCTGAAATCACGCCGGCATTCGGCCAGCATGATGAGCTGGTCGCCCTTTTCAATGATCACTTTTTTATCCGGGTTGAGAATCGTCCTGCCCTGCTTGATGATGCCGATAACCTGGAGGTTGGCGGGATGTTTCAGAACCCCGACCTGGACATCGGCAACCCGGTAGCCGGCCAGTTTGGTATCGAAGATGTAGAACTGGCTGCCGATCTCGTTGCTGACGATCTGGGTGATAATCTCGTGGATGCCGGGATAGAGGAATTCCTGGGCCAGGAGGCAGTCGGTCAGGCCCTCGGGGGCGACGATGCCGTCGGGGCGGGCCTTGCGGAGCAGGCCGAGATTTTCCTTTTTGATGAGTTCGGCCACCATCTTGAAACGGTAGCCTCGCTGTTGGCGCAGGTTGTCGATAACCGAGGCGATCGCAAAGGTTACCGCATCGGCATCGCTGTCGGCCGGATTCCCGGCCAGGATAAAAACCCCGGCCGCAGCTTTGAGGTTGGCTCTCTCCAGCACCTCTTCGCTGGTCGGGTTGCCGCGGACGAAGCGAAATTCGTGGCTTGACAGTTCTCCGGGCAATTCGTCGATGGCGTCACAAACGACGACAAAACGGGAATCTTTGTAGACCGGATGAAGCTTCAGTTCACCGGTTATTCTCAGCAGTTTGTCAACCCCGGTGAAGTTGCAGATAATGACATGGTCGCTAAATTTGATTTGCACAAGTCCTCTCTTTTTCTTTGAAATCCGGTCAAAAACACTTTCCGCCGCCAGGCCCAGGAAGTAGCCGATGATGGCGATGCCGAAAAGCATACAGGGGTAGCCGACCAGGAAACGTCCGGCCGTGGTCTGGGGGCTTAAGTCGCCATAGCCGACCGTGGTCATGGTTACCATGGCCCACCAGATGCCGTCGCCGACGGTCAGGGCGGGCTGCGCCAGGTGTTCGGTCCAGTAGAACAGGATGCCGAAAACCAGGTTCAGAACCAGCGCCAGGCCAAAGACCCGGATCAGCCGCAGCCGCAGGTAGCGGTGCAGGCGTAAAAGCTTCAGGATTCGCTGCAGGATCGGCACGTTATCTGGTCAGGCGTTCGCGCAGGGCGTTGCCCTGGGCGATGATGTCTTCGATTACCGCCTCGGCCGGCACCCGTTCCCCGTTTTCATCCTCGTAGCCCAGGTCGGTCCAGTGGATGGCGGAATTGCAGATATCCAGGATTTCATCCCAGACGGTGCCCAGCAGCAGGTCGTACTGCCACTTGCCGCGGTCGTCGCGGCCGAAACGTTTTTCGTTGATGAAGCTCATGAAGACCAGTTCGATCGGATCCTGCCCGAGATATTCGACCACGGCGATGCGAAGATCGTCCCAGCGGGGCTGCTTCAGGAAA
>WFRT01000316.1 GCA_015486445.1 Pseudomonadota bacterium
ATCGTCTTCGGCGGCTTCTCGGCCGACGCCCTGAAAGACCGGATCCAGGACTGCGAATCCGAATTCCTGATCTCCTGCAACGCCTACTACCGGGGCAAGAAGGTCATCAACCAGAAAGACAACGTTGACAAGGCCGTGTCGATGTGCCCGACGATCAAGAACACGATCATCGTCAACCACGAACCCAGCGTTGAAACCAAGATGAACGACGTCGACCACTGGTACCACGAGGAAATGGCCAAGGTCGATGCCAACTGCGAACCCGAATGGATGGACGCCGAAGACCCCCTCTTCTTCCTCTACACCTCGGGCTCGACCGGCAAGCCCAAAGGGGTCATCCACACCACCGGCGGCTACCTTGTCTACACCTCCTACACCCACAAGTACATCTTCGACTACCATGACGGCGACATCTACTTCTGCGCCGCCGACATCGGCTGGGTCACCGGCCACTCCTACATCGTCTACGGCCCCCTGTGCAACGGCGCCACCACGGTGATGTTCGAAGGCGTGCCCAACTATCCCGATGCCGGCCGCTACTGGGATATCATCGGCAAGCACAAGATCAACACCCTCTACACCGCTCCGACCGCGATTCGCGCGATCGCCGGCCAGGGCGACAAGTACGTCCTCGACCGTCTCGACAAGCTCGACTCCCTGACCCTGCTCGGGACCGTCGGCGAGCCCATCAACCCGGAAGCCTGGAAGTGGTATTTTGAACTGCCCGGCCGGAGCAAATGCCCGATCGTCGACACCTGGTGGCAGACCGAGACCGGCGGCATCCTGATTACCGGCCTGCCCGGCGCCATCGACATGAAGCCCGGCTACGCCACGACCCCGTTCTTCGGCATTGAGCCGATTATCGTCGACCCCGCCAGCGGCGAGGAAATCACCGGCACCGGTGAAGGCGCACTCTGCATCAAGCGCCCCTGGCCCGGCCAGATGCGCGGCGTCTACGGCGATCCCGAACGCTTCAAGATGACCTATTTCGTCCAGTATGACGGCTACTATTTCACCGGCGACGGCGCCCTGCGCGACGAGGATGGCGACTATCGCCTGATGGGCCGGATTGATGACGTCATCAACGTCTCCGGTCACCGCATGGGCACCGCCGAAGTCGAAAGCGCCCTGGTCCTCCACGACACGGTCGCCGAGGCCGCCGTGGTCGGCATGCCGCACGAACTCAAGGGTCAGGGCATCTACGCCTACGTCACCCTGAAAGCCGGCGTTGAAGGCACCGACGCTCTCAAGAAGGAACTGGTGGCCCTGGTTCGCAAGGAGATCGGCCCGATCGCCAGCCCCGACATGATCCAGTGGGCCCCGGCCCTGCCGAAGACCCGCTCGGGCAAGATCATGCGCCGCATCCTGCGTAAGATCGCAGCCAACGAGGTCGATCCCAAGGGTTTTGGCGACACTTCGACCCTGGCCGACCCCTCGGTTGTCCAGATGCTGGTCGACACCCGCGAAAACCGCGGCTAGTCAGAATTTACGCCGGCCCGGAGCCTTCCGGGCCGGCAGCCTTGCAACTTCCGACAAACCCAAAGAGGGGTTCTCCCTCTTTGGGTTTTTCTTTACCTAAGGTTTTCACGGCCATGAAAATCGGCATAACCTCGACCATCCCGGCGGAAATTGTCTATGCCGCCGGCCATGTTCCCTGCGACCTCAACAACCTCTTCATTAACGATCCCGATCCCGGCCGCTTTATCACCCTGGCCGAGGACGAAGGTTTTCCCCGTACCACCTGCGCCTGGATCAAGGGCCTGTACGGGGTTTTGCAAACCGTGGAGATCGACACGGTTATCGTGGTCAGCGGCGGCGACTGCAGCAATACGCTGGCCCTGGGCGAGGTCCTGGCCCACGACGGCCTCAGAATCATCCCCTTCAGCTATCCCCTGCGGCCCGAACCCGGCCCGCTGAAACTGGCCCTGGAGGAACTGACCCGAAAACTGAAAGCCGAACCCGAGCAAATCGCGGCCTGCAAGGAAAAACTTGACCGCTGCCGCCGCAAACTGGCCGAAATTGATCGGCTGACCTGGCAGGATGGCAAGGTCAGGGGGCGGGAAAATCTCGATTTCCTGGTCAGCGCCAGTGATTTCCGGGGCGAACCCCGGGCTTTTTTAGCCGAGATTGAAAATTTCCTGGCCCAGGCCAAAACCCGAACCGCCCGACCGCGGCGGTTGCGCCTGGGCCTGGCCGGGGTACCGCCGATCCTTGGCAACCTCTGCCAGACTCTGGAAAACCTTGGGGCCGAGCTGGTTTTCAATGAAATTCCCCGCCAGTTCGCAATGCCCTGGGCCCCGGACTGCGACCTGGTGGAGCAGTACCTCCGCTACACCTATCCTTACCAGGTCGAAAGGCGCCTGGATGACATCACCCGGGCCTGCCGGGAGCGTCAACTCGACGGCGTCATCCATTACACCCAGTCCTTCTGTTTCCGGCAGATCGAAGATATCCTTTTCAAACGCCGGCTGCCGGTCCCGGTCCTGACCCTTGAGGCCGACCAGCCCGAAGCGGTCGACGGCCGCACCCTGACCCGCCTGGAAACCTTCATCGAGATGCTGGCCGGGGCGAAGGAAATGCCGGACTGGTTCATAAAAACTTGACATCATCCGCATTACCTCGTACAAAAGTTCTGGCCCTTCACCCAAACCTGACACCATCATACAAGCGGGAAAAACAATGACCAGCGACCGCAACCAACTGCTCGGGCTGCTGCACCGCCTCTCCTATGAAGAGAGGGAAGTGACCCTGACCTCGGGGAGAAAAAGCAACTTTTATATTGACGGCAAACAAACCACCTGTAACGCCCGGGGTGCCCTGCTTACCGGGCGGCTTTTCTACCAGCGCATCCGGGCCGCCGGCATCCCCATCAAGGGCGTCGGCGGTTTGACCATGGGGGCCGATCCGATTGTCGCCGCCATCAGTGTGGTCAGCGCCCTGGAAAACGACCCTCTGCATGCCTTTTTGATCCGCAAGGAACCCAAGGGACACGGCAAGCAGCTCTGGATCGAAGGGGACAAGAATCTCCAGCCCGGCGACCCGGTGGCGATTGTCGAAGACGTGGTCACCAGCGGCGGCTCCCTGCTCAAAGCGGTGGAACGGGCCCGGGCTCACGAACTTGAGGTTAAAATGGCTCTGACCCTGGTCGACCGCGGTGAAGGCGGGGCCGAGTTTCTCGCCGACCACGGACTGCAGTTGGAAGCCCTGTTCACGATAGAGGATCTCAAGAACTGGAAATGACCGCAAACCGGGTGATGATCATCGACGACCAGGCCGCCAGCCGGGAATACCTGGTGCGAATCATTCACCACGAAAACCTGGCCGCCGAGATTTTTCCCGACGGGGCCAGCGCCAGGGAGGCCCTGCGGGAAAACCCCGAAGACCTGGTCCTGGTGATTACCCGGTTCAAGCTGCCGGATATCAGCGGCCTTGAACTGGCGCGGGAAATCTGCAGTGAACTACCGGTCCCGCCGCCGTTTATCGTTATCGCCAAACACGACGCCAGGCAGGAGATCATCCAGGCTTTCAAGCACGGAGCCTTTGATTTTTTTTCGGAACCCTTCAGCCCCCGGGAGATAGGCGCCGCCCTGGCCCGGGCAAGACAACTGCGGCAAAACCGCGAAAAGAATTTCCGCGCCTACCGCCACCTGCGGGAAAAAAGGCTGCACTTTGAAATCGACAACGACCTTGGCCTGGTTCAGCCCCTGGTAAACGTGGTGGCCGCCGAAATCGGCTCCTGCTGCCGGATTTCTCCCCGCCGCCTGGACGGCCTGAAAATGGGCCTGCATGAACTTCTGGTCAATGCCATCGAGCATGGCAACCTGGAGATTTCTTCAACCCTGAAAGAGCGGCCGGACTACTTGCAATACCTGCGGCGGCGGGCCCGGGCAGACCCCTATCGCAACCGCAGGGTGACTCTTGAAGCCCGCATCGCCCCGCAAGGTTTCAGTTGCACGATCCGCGACCAGGGTGCGGGGTTCAACTGGCAGAACCTGCCCCATCCGGGAACCCCGGACAACCTGGGCAAGGCCCATGGCCGCGGCATCGCCATGGCCGGCAGCTTTTTCGACGAGTTTATCTTCAACCCCGCCGGCAACGAGGTTACGGTAAAGAAAAACCTTAAACCGCACCCCCCGGAACCCGCAGCCCCCGGAAACTAGTTACGGACTGAACAAGGATGCCTGAAAAGTACAAATACATTATCCTGCTGGGCGACGGCATGGCCGATGAACCGCGTCCCGAGCTTGACGGTCAGACCCCGCTGCAGGCCGCGGTGACGCCCCATTTCGATGAACTTGCCCAAAGCGCCGAACTCGGCACCGCGGTCACCGTGCCGGAAGGCTACCCGGCCGGCAGCGATGTCGCCAACCTCTCGGTTTTCGGCTACGACCCGGCCGTCTACTACACCGGCCGGGCCCCCCTTGAAGCCGCCAGCATGGGGCTGCAACTGGGCCCGGACGATGTCGTTTTCCGCTGCAACCTGGTCAACATTCTGCACTACCAGGCCCGGGGCTTCATGCATGACTTCAGCGCCGGCCACATCAGCACCCCGGAGGCGCATGAAATCATCACGGCCCTGAAC
>WFRT01000317.1 GCA_015486445.1 Pseudomonadota bacterium
GTATCTATCTGCTGGAAACCGAACGTATCCTGAGCGAAAGCGATCCGGAAAACAGCACCCCCAAGATTATCAAGTTTTACCGCAAGGTCCTGGCCCGCAATCCCGAATATCATCCGGCCCGCTGGCTGTATGCCCGTTACTGCCTCGAGCACCAGAAGTTCGACGAAGCTGAAACCGCGGCCCGGAAACTGCAGAAGAACGGCTTCCACGGACCTCTGCAGGAAATCCTGCTGGGCGAGCTGGCCTGTCACAAGGAGCACCGCATGGAAGAGGCGATCGACCATTTCAAGCGCGCTTTAGGCTGCTCCGAACGGCTCAAGCCGGTGTTTGTCTGCGAGCACTGCGGCCGTCTTTCGCCGGACTGGAAATATCGCTGTCACCACTGCGGCACCTACAACAGCCACGACATCTCCGAAAGGGTCTGTTCCTTTGCCTAGTCCGCGACCGGTGGCCCTGGTTATCATGGATGGCTGGGGCCTGGGCCGGCCCGGTCCCGGGAATGCCATCGCCCGGGCCCGGACCCCGGTGTTCGACCACCTGCTTAAAGAGTGTCCCTGGACCACCCTCGGGGCCAGCGGTCTTGATGTCGGCCTGCCGGAAGGTCAGATGGGCAACTCCGAGGTCGGACACACCAATATCGGCGCCGGACGCATTGTCTACCAGGATCTGACCCGGATCAGCCGGGCGATTGCCGAGGGTCGGCTCGATGACAATCCCGCCCTTGATCTGGCCTGCCGGGCCGCCGCGGCCCCGGGCCGGGCTCTTCATCTTCTGGGCCTGCTTTCCGACGGCGGCGTCCACAGTCACCAGGAACATCTCGAAGCGCTGATCGCCATGGCCGCCCGCAAGGGGCTGGAGCGGGTCTTTATTCATGCTTTTCTCGATGGCCGCGACACCCCGCCCGACAGCGGCCTGGGCTATGTCCGGCGGCTTCAGGATTTTCTGGACCAGACCGGCTGCGGCCGGATCGCCTCTCTGGGCGGCCGTTTTTACGGTATGGACCGGGACCAGCGCTGGGAGCGGGTCGAACGCCACTGGCGGACCCTGGTCATGGGTGAGGGCGAGGTTGTCGCCGACCCGGTGGCAGCGCTTGAAAAATCCTATTCCGCGGGGGTTTACGACGAGTTCGTCGAACCTATGCCGGTGGTGCCCGAAGGCGCCGACAAAGCCCTGATCGAAGAGGGTGACGGAGTCATCTTCTTCAATTTTCGGAGCGATCGGGCCCGGGAGATCACCCTGGCCCTGACGGCCGGGGATTTTTCCGGTTTTGTCCGGCCCCGCTTTCCCCGGCTCGGAGCCTATGTCTGCATGACCGAGTACGATGCCGGCTTCGGCCTGCCGGTGGCCTTCCCGCCGGAGGAACTGGTCGATGTTCTTGGCGAGGTGGTGGCCAAACTGGGCCTTATGCAGCTGCGGATCGCCGAGACCGAAAAGTATGCCCATGTCACCTTCTTTTTCAATGGCGGCCGGGAGGAACCCTTCCCCGGCGAGCAGCGTTGCCTGGTGCCGTCGCCGCGGGAGGTTAAAACCTACGACCTCAAGCCCCAGATGAGTGCCGAACGGGTGACCGCCGAACTCTGTCGCTGGCTCGATGCCGAAAATTTTGGTCTTGTGGTCCTTAATTTTGCCAACTGTGACATGGTAGGCCATACCGGGGTCATGCCGGCGACGGTTGTGGCCTGTGAGACGGTTGACAGTTGTCTCGGCAAGGTCCTGGAAAAATTCCGGGAAAAGGGCTTCGCCGCCCTGGTGACGGCCGATCACGGCAACGCCGAAAATATGCTTGATGACGACGGCCACCCGGTTACGGCCCATTCCACCAACCGGGTTCCCCTGGTGCTCTACGACCCCGCCGGGAGCCCGAGGCGGTTGCGGGACGGCGGCCGGCTGGCCGATATCGCTCCCACCCTGCTGCGGATCATGGGGGTTGCCCAGCCGGCCGCCATGACCGGTAACCTACTGCTGGCGGAATGACTTTCCCGGCCCTTGTCGGCTCCGCCCTGGACCTGATTTTTCCCCGCCGCTGCCTCTCCTGTACCGCCTTTCTCAAACACCCGCTTGCCGGCCCTCCGGAGGTCGGTTTCGGGGCCTGGCTCTGTGCCGCCTGCCGGGCCGGCCTGGAACCGTGTGATCCGGTCCGGCTCAGTTTCCCCTCGGGCGATCTTGACGGGATCGCATCCGGCTATTTCTATGCCGGAATTCTGGAAAAAATCATACCCGCCTGGAAGTATCACCGCCGCTACGATCTTTCGCCGCTGATCCTGGCCCTGTGCCGTGACGCCCTGGCGCGGCCGGGTTTCCCGCAAGGGGATGCCGAGTTGGTAGTCGCGGTGCCGCTTTCCCGCCGGAGCCTCAGGAAAAGGGGCTTCAACCAGTCTCTGCTGATTGCCGAACAGGTGGCCGCCGTCCAAGGCGGGCAGGTGTCGTCCGCTTTGTTGGACAAGGTGGTTGAAACCCCGCGCCAGGCCACCCTGGACCGGAAATCCCGGTTGCAAAACCTCGACCATGGGGTCTTTCGGGTCGTCAACCCAGCCGCTGTCCGGGGCCGCCGGGTCCTGTTGTGCGATGACGTCATGACTACCGGCACCACCCTCAAGGTGGCGGCCGCCGTGCTCAGGCGGTCCGGGGCCGTGGCGGTTAGGGGTTTCACCCTGGCCCGGGTGGCCTGAAAACCGGTCACCGCCGCGTCGTTTTGCCGGGCTCGGCCCGGCCTGGCGCAGCCCCCGGGGCGGGGGTTCATGAATTAGTGACTTTTAACTTCAAAAAACCGCATGTCGGTGTTAATAGTTTCCCCATGTTCAACATGGGGAAAATATCGTTGCCTCCTGATTATTGTTTCCAGGTGAGCGGGTTGCTGAACCATGCGTAAGGTGGTCTGGTCACTGGCGGCCCGGGTCGGGGCCCTGCTGCTGTTCTTTTTCTTCCTGTTCCTGGTCAGCCTGCCCAACTTGATCGACCTTGACAATTTCCGGCCCCAGCTGCTGCAGCTGTTGCGGGCGGAAATTGCCGGACCGGTGGAAATCGGTCGTATCGGCCTGACCTTCCATCACGGCCCCGGAATCAAGATCGATGACGTCAAGGTTGTCGACAAATCCGGGAAGCAGCATATTGCGGCCGACGAGGTGATTGTCAATTTCCGCCTCCACGCCTTGTTTCAACGCCGGCTCCAGGTTGCCGGCCTGGTCCTGGTACGGCCCCGGGTAGAGCTTGAATTTTCCGATCCCGACACCTTCCTTTCCGGTTTTGTCAAACCATCGCCTCCGTCTCAGCCGGTAATTGCCGAGGAGCACCGTCCTGTCGCCGAACCGGCCGCGGATGAAGATCCCCTGGACCTGGGGGGAGGATGGCATTTTTCTCCCAAGTTTAATCATGCCGAGGTCCAGATTGTCGACGGCCGAGTCGTCTTTATCGACTCCTGGACCGGCGTCGGGCCGGTAACCACCCATCTCGAGGGCTTGAAACTCTCGGTTAAATGGTATGGAACCGGGGCTCCGGCCCAGTTTGCCCTGAGCAGCCGGGTGGTTAACGGCAACGGCCGGGCGGATGGCTATCTGCGTATCGATGGCATCCTGGCCTCCCTGCATTTCCCCTTCGATCCGGCGAAAATATATCTCGACGGCCGTATCGAAGCCCGTAACCTGGACGGTACGAAATACTTCCCCTATTACAGTGAGCATGTGCCGATGCGCAAGATCGGCGGGCTGGTGGACATCGATACAACCTACCAGGGCAGCCTGATGGGGCTTTTTCATGCCCGCGGCCGGATTGTTTTGCGCCGGGTGGAGTTTGACTATCCCGAGATGTTCGAACACAAGCTGACGGCCGAACGCCTTTCCGTAGATTGTGATTTCAGGCTGGCGGATCACTACAACACCATCGAGATCAAGGATTGTACGGTCGACCTCGATGGTTTCCGGATTCTAGGCCAGTGCCTGCTGCACGATGTCAGGAGTTACGTTGACGGAAAAATAGACGCAAATTTCACGGTTCCCGACTTTGATCCGGTCACACTTGTGCCCTGGCTGCCGGCCGGGTTTCTTCCCGAGGAGGTCGACCGGGGGGTTGCCAGCCTGGCCGCCGGCGGCCGCTGTGAGATACCCCGCGCCTATCTGCATTGCCGCTACAGGCAGCTCATGGCCCTGGACGGACCCGATCCGCCATCAGGAATTATCGGGGCCGAACTGCAAGGGAAAAATCTGGTTTTCAAGGTCCCCGGAATTAATCCCGCGCAAGTCAGGCTGAGCGGCCGGCTGGAGTTTGCCGATACCTCCATAAAATGTGACAATGTGGCTTTTTCCTGGGGCGGCCTGAACGGCCGGAAATGCAGCGGCTGGCTGAAAGACCTTTACCGCCAGCCCCGTTTCAGCTTTTCCGCCGGCCTCGATGTGGAGTTGGCAAGTTTCTGGCAGCAGATTCTTCAACTGCCAGCCGAAGAGCGCCTGCAAAAAGCGCCGGGTGATGGCATTGAATCCCGTCCTTTCAGCCTGAATGGCGGCCGGGTGGCCGGCCGCATAGGATTGCGGGGGTCCCTGCAGGCGCCGGAGAAACTGATCTGCCGGGGCCGGCTCAAAGCCGTCGACACCGCTTTTACAGTTCCCGGCCTGACCCGCCCGGTAACCGGCTTCAGCGGCGAGTTCGCGTTGACCGACAGCGGCCTGAGCCTCAACGCCGGTCACGGCCGGCTGGGAGAAATGGCCTTTTCCTTAAGCGCCCGGACTGATGTTTTAGAGAAACTGTACGCAGACTGGGAAAAAGAGAGCCTGCCGATAGATGTCCGGCTCGACTGCCCGGAGATTGCTCCGACGGACCTGAACAGCCTTTTGTTGGTGCAGGAAAAACTGACAGTGCAGGGCCGGGCCGCCAGCCCTTCACACTTTGTGCTGCACGCCCGGGGAGATTTTTTCAAACCCGAGGCGCTCAAAATTGATGGCCTGATAGATCTCGACTGGGCCGATCTGGTGATGTCCGGGTTTCCCAGAAAGCTGAATGTTCTCCAGGTCAAAACCGGATTTAAGGGTCTCGATGTGGATTGCGAAAAACTGTATCTCAAGGCCGGCCGTTCCGATTTTGCCTTCCAGGGTAAAGCGGCAGGTGAGAACGGGGGACGCAAACTCAAGGGGAGCTTTATTTCGCACCGGCTGTTTCTGGACGATTTTCTCCAGGCTTCGGAGTCTTCGGAAAAACTGCATTGGCCGGCCGGGCTCGAGATCGATCTGGCGGGAAAGATCGACAGCCTGTACCTGCCTTCGCAGGGCGGGTTCCGTCCTCTGGGTCAGGATTCATACTGGCAGCGTCTCTCCCGCTGTGAATTGTCACTGTCGGCCGGGCCTCGCACCGGGCTTGACCTCAGGCGCTGCGCCTGGCTCTGGGGGGAGCAGAAAAGTTCTTTTTCCCTGAC
>WFRT01000318.1 GCA_015486445.1 Pseudomonadota bacterium
GAAGTCAACGCCCCTCGCGGGGCTGCTTTTCGCATCGTGCGCCACCCCCTGCCCTGCAGTCCCTGCCGCCGACGTTCCTGCCCCAGTCGGCTCTGCCTTGCGGCAGTCGGCTGGCCCGTGGTTCTGGCCGCCGTCGAGGAGTTGCTGGCCGGGGCCGCGCCCCGCCGGTGATGCGGGGCGGTCTTTGTGCATCCAACTGGTGTGCTGGCGGAATAAACCCGGCCTTCATGATTTCTTCAGTCCCCGGGTTATACCGGGAAACGGGAGTTGTCCGGCCGGTTTCCGGCCGCCGGAAGAATTCCGGGAAAGCTTTATAACTTGACAAAAGAACTGGAAATCATATAAACGTACCCGATAAGTTTTGTTTTGTAGCAGGTTTCCCGTTGTCGGCGGGATTTTGCCGGATGTTAATCAGTAATAGTTTGCAGGTTATACAGGAGGAAGGCATGGGAATGGCCCTCAGCAGGAAAAGATGCAACCGTTTTTATTTGTTCGCCGGCCGCGGTTTCGCAATGCTGCTGGCCTTGCTGCTGGTCATGCCGCTGACCGGTTGCCGCAAGGAAAAGGCCGGGAAAAAGTCGGCCGTGGTCCGGCCGGTCAAGCTGACCACGGTCAAGGAAGTCGGGCTCAATCTCCAGCGCACCTTTCCCGGCACGGTCAGGGCGGCCCGGCGTTCGGTGCTTTCCTTCAAGGTTTCCGGCCCCCTGGTCAAACTGCCGGTGGAAGAGGGCCAGTTTGTCAAAAAAGGGGATCTGATCGCCCAGATCGATCAGCGTGACTACATCATCGCTGTCGATGCGGCCCTGGCCCGTTTCCGTGAGGCTGAACAGCAGTTCATGCGCTACAAGGAACTGTATGCCAAAAAACAGGTTTCCAAGGCCGATTACGACCGCTACCGGGCGGCCCGCGACGTGGCCAAGGCCCAGCTTGCCGATGCCCGCAACGCGCTGGGCGACACCACCTTGAAAGCCCCGTTCGACGGCGTTATTTCCAAGCGCTACGTGGAGAACTACTACAAGGTCCAGGCCAAGGAGCCGATCGTCAACCTCCAGGATATCTCCGAGATCGAGATCCTGGTCAACGTCCCGGAACTGGTCATTGCCGACATCCGCAGCCGGAATTCGGTTATCTTGAAAGGCTATTTCGAATTCCTGCCCGGCAAGAGCTTTCCCCTGAAAGTCAAGGAGTTTTCCACCCAGGCCGACCCGGCCACCCTTACCTACCAGGTCGTGCTGATTATGAAACGGCCCGAAGGAGCCAATATTCTGCCCGGGATGACCGGCTGGGTGAATTATGTTCAGGATACCGACAGCCGCAAGGCTTCGCGAATAACCATTCCGGCGATCGCGGTGCTGGATGCTCCCGGCGACCATCCCTACGTCTGGGTCTACGACGAGAAGGCCGGAGTGGTTCACAAGCGTGAAGTCAAGATTTCCAGCCTTGACGGTTCCGCCGACATAATTATCGAGAAGGGCTTGAAACCGGGAGAAAAGGTGGTGATCGCCGGGGTGACCAAGCTCAAGGAGGGAGAGAAAGTCAGGCCCTGGGAAAAGCAGAGAGAGGGAAAATAGACGATGAACATCGCTGAACTTTCCATCAAGAAAAGTGTCATCACCTGGACCATGACCGTGGTTCTGCTGGTTCTCGGCTATTTTGCCTACATGGGCCTGCCGCGGCTTGAGGACCCGGAATTCGCAATCAAGGATGCGGTCATTGCCACGCCCTACCCCGGGGCCTCTCCCGAGGAGGTCCAACTCGAGGTTACCGAGGTTATTGAAAAAGCGGTCCAGGAGATGGGTCAGCTCAAGCGGGTCGAATCCTATTCCTCCCGGGGCCTGTCCAAGGTCAAGGTTAAGATCAAGGACAAGTACCGCAAGGCCGATTTGCCCGCGGTCTGGGACGAGATGCGCCGGCGCCTGGCCGATTACACCAGGAAACTGCCGCCGGGCGCCGGGCCGATCATGGTCAACGACGATTTCGGCGATGTCTACGGCGCCTATTTCGGGCTCACCGGTGACGGCTATACCTATGCCGAGATGAAAGAGGTGGCCGAACTTTTGCAGCGTGAACTCCTGGTGGTCAAGGATGTCAAGAAAGTCACCCTGTTCGGGATTCACAGTGAAGCTGTCTATGTCGAGATGTCCCGCACCACGATGGCGGCCCTGGGGATTACCCGGACCGAAATCTTCAATGCCTTAAAGGCCAAGAACATTCCGGTCGATTCCGGCCGGATGCGATTCGGACCTCAGTACCTGGCCATCAACCCGACCGGTGAATTCAAGTCGGAGAAGGATTTCGGCAATCTCTTTATTGCTTCCAAGGGCGGCCGCCTGATCTACCTGAAGGATGTCGCCACTATCAGTCGGGGCTACGTCGAACCGCCCGATAAAATTCTTCGGGTGAACGGTAAAAAGGCAATTGGAATCGCCATTTCCACGGTTCTGGGCGGTAATGCCGTGACCATGGGCGACGCGGTTCTGAAACGGATCAATGAATTGCAGGGTGAAATCCCGATCGGCATGGAGCTGGAGGAGATCTCCATGCAGTCCAAGTCCGTGACCAAGGCGGTCAACGGTTTTATCGTCAACCTGCTTGAATCGGTGGCCATCGTGCTGGTGGTGCTGGCCATTTTCATGGGGCTGCGGGCCGGTCTGTTGATCGGCCTTATCCTGATCCTGACGATTGCCGCGACCTTCGTGGTCATGGGGTACTACCATATCACGCTGGAGCGGATCTCCCTCGGGGCCCTGATCATCGCCCTGGGAATGCTGGTCGACAACGCCATTGTCGTGGTCGACGGCATGAAGGTCAAGATGCAGCGGGGAATGGACGGCATCCAGGCGGCCAGGGAAGTCGTCGGTCAGAATGCCATCCCCCTGCTCGGCGCCACGGCCGTGGCGGTCATGGCCTTTGCCTCGATCGGCGGGATGACCAATTCGACCGGGGAATACTGTCGCTCGCTCTACCTCGTCATCCTTATTTCGCTGTCACTTTCCTGGTTGACGGCGGTGACTACGACGCCGCTGATTACCAAGCAGTTCATTCTCTCTAAAAAAGACAAGGCCAATTCCGCAGACGGCGGCGGCAAGGATGTCTATGGCGGTAAATTTTACCAGCTCTACCGCAAGGTGCTGGCCGTCGCCATCCGGGCCCGCTGGGTGACGATCGGTATCGTGGTTACCCTGTTCGTGGTCGCGATTATCGGCTTCGGCCAGGTCGAGCAGCTTTTTTTCCCGGCTTCGACCAGGCCGCAGTTTCAGGTCGAGGTCCAGTTTCGCGAGGGCATCGACATCCGGGAGACCGAAAAGAAGGTGGCCCGGATGGAGGACTACCTGGGAAAGATCAAGGGCGTGACCATGCGGGCTTCGGCCATCGGCGGCGGCCACCCCCGCTTCGTGCTGACTTACGACACCCCGATTGAGGCCGCGTCGCAGTACACCAATATCCTGGTTACGGTCAACGATTTCAAGCTCATCGACAAACTCCAACCCAAGGTTCAGCATGATTTCGAGCAGATGTTTCCGGATGCCTGCGTCAATGTCAAGAAATTCAACCTGGGCCCCGCCCTGGGCGGCAAGATCCAGCTCCGCATCAACGGTCCCGATCCCGAGGCCCTGCGGGTCATGGCCAACGAAGCCATGGATATCTTCCGCGAGGAGAATGCCAAGGCGGTGCGGACCGAATGGGGAGCCAAGGTCAAGATGCCGATCCCGGTCCTGGCCGAAAACCGGGCCCAGACCCTGGGGATCACCCGGCCGATAGTGGCCGCGGCCCTGGAGGCCAACTATTCCGGTAAACAGGTCGGCATCTACCGTGAAGGAATCAACCTGATTCCGATCATCGCCCGGGCTCCGGCCGCGGAAAGGGAAACGATCAACGATCTTACCGAGATCCAGATCTACAGTCCGTCGGCGCGGAAGAATGTTCCGATCATGCAGGTTCTCAACCGGGTTGATACCGGCTGGGAGACCGCCCGCCTGTCACGCTGGCACCGCCGGCAGTTTATCAAGCTTCACGCCGACCCCCGGACTGAACTGCCGGCCGAGTTGATGGCCCGGGTCAAGCCCCGCATCGAACAGAAGCTGGGCGTCGACCTGGCGGCCTACCGGGGCACCCCGCTGGGCAAAGACGAGCAGTGGACGGCCAAGACCATTCCCCTGAAATATGACGATATCATCCCGTTGAAAGACAAACCCGGCTATTTCATCTCGTGGGGCGGCGAACTCGAAGATTCCGCCGATGCCCAGGCCCAGTTGGCGGCCAACATTCCGATCTACTTCGGGATGATGATCCTGATCGTGATCTTCATGTTCAACGCTTTCCGCCAGCCCCTGATCATCTGGCTGACGGTGCCGCTGGCGATCATCGGGGTTACCGCCGGTCTCCTCCTGCTGGGGCAGCCTTTCGGCTTCATGGCCCTGCTCGGCCTGATGAGCCTTTCCGGGATGCTGATCAAGAATGCCATCGTCCTGATCGACCAGATCAACATCAATATTGCCTCGGGGATGCCGCCGATGGATGCGATTATCGATTCCGGGGTTTCGAGGCTGCAGCCGGTAATGATGGCGGCCCTGACGACGATGATGGGCATGATTCCGCTTTTCCAGGACGCCTTTTTCGTTTCGATGGCGGTGACCATTGTTTTCGGGCTGGGTTTTGCGACCGTCCTGACCCTGTTGTTTGTCCCGGTGCTGTACGCTACTTTTTTCAAAATCAGGTGATCTTTTAATGGTTGCCGGAGAGAGAGGTGGAAAATGAAAAACCGGAAAAAACTGCGGCTTCTAGTGGTGGTTACAGTCATTTTCCTGGTTCTTGGAGGCCTTCCCCGGGGGGCGCGGGTGCGGGCTGAGGAGCAGGGCAAAAAGTCGGCTGACGTATCCGCGGCGGATAAGGTTGATAAAGAACAGCTGGCCCGGCTCCTGGCCCCGATTGCGCTTTATCCCGACACCCTGCTGGCCCAGATGTTCATGGCTTCGACCTACCCGCTGGAAATCGTGGAAGCGGCTCGCTATGTCAAAAAGAATCCCAAGCTTACGGGTGACAAGCTTGACGAAGCCCTGAAGGGAAAGGAGTGGGATCCCAGCGTCAAGGCCATGTGCCATTTCCCCACGGTCCTTAAGCAGATGGACGAACACCTGGAAGCGACCACGCAGATGGGGGATTTCTTTCTCGCCGACCAGAAGGCGGTCATGGACATGGTGCAGACCCTGCGGCGCAAGGCCCGGGAAAAAGGGGAGTTGAAAAGTACCAAGGAGCAGAAGGTGGAGACCCAGGGTGATACGATTATTATCCAGCCGGCCGACCCTGAAGTTGTCTACGTGCCTTCATACAGTACGACCGTGGTTTACGGGAATTGGTGGTATCCTTCACCGCCCTATGTCTGGTATCCACCCCCGCCGGCTTACGGTTTCGTCGCCGGAGTGGCGGTCGGGGCCTGGGCTTCCCACTGGTGCCACGCCAACTGGACCCGGGGCGAGATCGATGTCGATATTGACCGCAACATCAATGTCAACCGCCCCGGTGGCGGCCAGCCCCGGGACCGGGCGGCCCGGGGCAACCGCCAGGCCTGGAAACACGATCCCAGTCATCGTAAAGGGGTTGCCTATCGCAACCGCGACGTCCGTCGTCAGTACGGGCAGGCCGATCGCCGGGCCCGGCAGCGTGACCTGGCCCGGGGATACGGTGGGGGGCTCGACCGGCAAACCCGCAGCCAGATTCAGAAACAGGGCCTGAAAAGCAATGGCCGCTTCGGCCAGGACAGCAGCTCCAGAAAACGTTCCACGGCCGGCAGCCAGGGGCGGACCTCCCGTGAACTCGGTCGCACCGGCAGCCGGGACCGAACCTCCCGTGAACTCGGCCACACCGGCAACCGGGATCGGTCTCAGGCCCGCTCCCCGGAATCCGGCAATCGGACCCGCTCGGCCCGCAGCCAGCGGAGTTCCCGGTCAAGTTACTCCGGCAGCGCCTTCAGCCGTTCTTCTTCAGCCCGGATGGCCAGCCGCAACAGTATGCGGGGTCGCAGCAGTCGCGGCGGCGGCCGGCGGCGGTGAAGAGATTGAGGATTCGGTGTTATGGATTTTGTGCCTGGTTGTGAGGAAGAAGTTATGCAGAGTTGTGGTTTCGTGAAAAACTTGATCCATTGGTTGAGCCGGGGTTGTTGGACCGGCCTGGTCATGGCTTTTTTTCTGCTCCAGTTCATGGCTGCCGGACCGGTGCTGGCCCGGTCGTCCACGGCTCCCCAGGGGCAGGGTTATGATTCCCCGGCGGCGGCGGTGGCCGCGCTGGTGGAGGCCGCCCGCCGGGCCGACCCTGATGCCCTCCTGGTGGTTTTGGGCGACAACAGCCAGGATTTGGTTTTTTCCGGGGATGCGGTTGAAGGGCGGCAGGAAAGGGAAAACTTCGTTGCCAACTACGACCGGAAGCACCTTCTGCGGAAACAGTCGGACACCGAGTTCGAGCTGGTTGTCGGCGAGGATGACTGGCCGTTTCCGATCCCTCTGATCAAGGTCGGCGAAAAATGGTATTTTGATGTCGAGGCCGGGCGCGATGAGCTTTTGAACCGTCGCATCGGGCACAACGAATTGGCCGCGATTCAGGTGATGCTGGCCTACGTCAACGCCCAGCTTGAATATGCCAGCCAGGATCGGGATGGAGACGGCATCCTGGAGTACGCCCAGAAAATCAGAAGTGATCCGGGGCAGAAGAACGGTCTCTACTGGCCGGTCAAACCGGGAGAGAAGCCCAGTCCGTTTGGTCCTCTGGTGGCCCGGGCCGCGAGTGAGGGTTACAGCAAGACCAGTGACCAGCCCCAGCCCTACGACGGCTACTATTTCAAGATCGTTACCCGGCAGGGAAAGAATGCCCCCGGCGGAGCTTACGATTACGTTGTCAACGGCAACATGATCCTCGGTTTCGGAATGATCGCCTACCCGGCCCGCTACGGAGTTTCCGGGATCATGACTTTCGCCGTCAACCAGGCAGGCGTGGTCTACGAGTGCGACCTGGGAGAACAGACCTCCGAGATTATTCATAAGCTGGTAAAATACAATCCCGATGAACATGTCTGGCGCAAGGTCAGCAAGCGGGATATGGAATAGGAGTTTTGCAATGAACAATCGTTTCCGCACTCTTTTTCTCAGCGGCCTGCTGCTGTTGATTGGTTTCTGGCTGCCGGTTGGGGGCGAAGCGGCCCTGCAACCGGGGATACGTACGGTCCGGATCGGCATCGTTACCGACGGTTCGACTCCCGCCGACCTGGCGGCCGCGGCCCTTTTCAAGAAAGAGATCAGGAACATTGTCGATAACGAACATGAAGTCAGCTTTCCACCTGAATTCAACCTGTCCGGCCATGATTCCCGCGACCAGGTCAGGCAGGCCCTGGATAAACTGTTTGCTTCCCCGAAGGTTGACATTATTCTCGCACTCGGGGTTATATCTTCCTCCGAAGTTCTCCTTCGGAAGCGGATAAACAAGCCGGTAGTGGCTCCCTATGTCGCAGATTTCGTGCTCAAGGAGCGCCAGCGCCAGAAACTCTCCGGTCGCAACCTGATCTGCATTGATTCCATGTACTATCTTGATCAGGATGTCGAAACCTTTCGGAAAATAGTTCCTTTTCACCATATTGCCCTGCTGCTTGACGAACGTGAGGCAAAAGCTTTCAGCAATCTCGATGAACTGGCCCGGGAGTTTGCCGCCCGTCACCATTTAACAGTCGATGTGGTTACGGCCGGGGCGTCGGCCGATGCGGTGTTGAAGAAGATTTCCCCCGAGGTGGAGGCGGTTCTGGTTGGCCCCCTCTGGCATTTTGACGATGAACAGGTGGAGATTCTGGCCCGGGGGCTGATTGCCCGCCGGTTGCCCGGATTCACCATCTGGGACAGCCACCAGGTGGTTCTCGGGCTCTATGCCGGACTCGAGGCCCGGGGCAAGCAGGACATCCTGGCCCGGCGCGCTGCGGTTGCGGTGATGGATGTCATACTGCATGAAAACCCCAGCAAAATTGATGTCGGGTTTATCCGCGACCGGGAACTTACGGTCAACATGGCCACGGCCCGGGCCATGGATATCCTGCCCAGCGTCCTGACCATGAGTGGCGCCCGGCTGATCAATGACCAGCCGGCGGGGCACGGCCGGCATCGCAATATCAGGGAAGTGGTCGACGAGGCCGTCAAGGCCAACCTCAACCTGCGCTCGGCCCGGATTGCGGTGCGGGCCGGAGAGCAGAAGGTCGAGGAGTCGAAAGCCGACCTTCTGCCCCGGATTGACCTGAATACCGGGGCCTCGGTGATCGATCATGATCGGGCCCGGGTCGGAGCCGGGATGACGCCCCAGCGGGCCTGGACCGCCGGGGCGAGCGGGTCGGTGCTGCTCTACTCGGATAATGTCTGGGCCAATTACGAGTCGGAGAAATCCCTCCAGAAAGGTCGCGAGATGGACCGCGAACGGGTACGTCTCGATGTTACCTACCGGGCCTCGGTGGCCTATCTCAATCTTCTGCGGGCCCAGACTGTCGAAAGGATCTACAAAGAGAACCTGAAGTTGACCGAGGCCAACCTGAAACGGGCCCGGATTCGGGTTTCGACCGGGGCCGCCGGTCCCGACGAAATCTACCGCTGGCAGACCAAGTACGCCGAAGACCGGCGCCAGGTGCTTTACCGGGAATCGGACAGCTTCGATGCCATGGAAGCGGTCAACCGGATTATGCACACTCCTCTCGAGGAGGAGTTTCTGCCCGTCGAGACCACCCTCAAGGATCCGCTTTTCATCATGGGGGACCGGTTTTTCTGCCACATGATGGAAAAGCCGGTTTTCTTTAACCGTTTTCGGCGTTTTGCCATGGAAGAGGCGATCAACGCCCGGCCCGAGTTGAAAGTTTACGATGCCGCCATCAAGGCCAAGAAACGCCAGGCAACCGCCGCCCACCGAGCCTATTGGCTGCCGGAATTCTCGGTTGACTGGTCGGTTGACCAGTATCTGGCTGATGCCGGGCACGGAGAACGCAGCGAGAACGACTATCTCGATGATACCGACTGGCAAGTGGGAGTCTATGCCCGTTTCCCGCTTTTTGAGGGGGGCAAGAAACGGGCCCGTTCCGGTCGCCTGACGGAAGAGGTTTCCTTGTTGCACAATGACCAGAGCGCCGCCGCCGAGGTGATTGCCCAAGGCGTGTTGAAGGCCCTGAACCGGACCCGGGCTTCCTATCCCTCGATTACCCTGACCCGCCAGGCGGCCGAAGCCGCCCGCAAGAACTTCGAGCTGGTAACCGATTCCTATGTCCAGGGAATCAAGTCGATTATCGATCTTCTGGATGCCCAGAGCCAGTCTCTCAATGCTGATCTCGATGCCGCCAACGCGGTCTACGATTTTCTCATTGATTTCATGGGGGTCGAGCGCTCATTGGGTAAATTCGTGATCTTTCTGCCCGAGGACCAGCGCCAGGCCTGGCGGGAAAAGGCTCATAAAGCCATTGGCATGCGGCCCTAGAGCGGTTTATAAGGAAGCAGATCATTGCCGGGGCGGGTTTTCCGCCCCGTTTACTTTGGACCGGACGATATTCAGAGCGGGGGATAGAGTGAAAGTTCAGATGAAGGGTACCCGAGAACCCGAAAGCGGCAACCAGGTTCCGCGCCTTTCCACCCTGTCGGCGGCCTCCGGCTGAGCCGCCAAGATCGGTCCGTCGGCTCTGGCGGACGTCCTCAAGGGGTTGGATCTGCCGGTTGACGACCGGCTCCTGGTCGGCATCGACGGGGCCGACGACGCCGGTGTCTTTCGGCTCGACAAAAGCCGGGCCCTGGTCCAGACCGTCGATTTTTTCACCCCGATGGTCGACGACCCCTACATTTTCGGCCAGGTCGCCGCGGCCAATGCCCTTAGCGACGTCTACGCCATGGGCGGGGTTCCGCTGACGGCCATGAACCTGGTCGCCTTTCCCATTACCCGTCTCGATCCCGGCATTTTGCGGGAGATTCTCAAGGGGGGGCTCGACAAGGTCCGCGAGGCCGGGGCCGTGCTGGCCGGCGGTCACAGTATCGACGATCCCGAGATAAAATACGGCCTGGCAGTCACCGGCGAGGTCCATCCCGAAGCCTTCTGGACCAACCGCGGGGCCCGGCCCGGTGATCTCCTGCTGCTCACCAAGCCGCTCGGCAACGGTATCCTGGCGACCGCCCTGAAAGCCGGTTTCGCCACGGAAGAAGAGATTTCTCCGGCCCTCGACTGGATGGTTCGTCTCAACCGCCTGCCGCCGGAGGAAGATGCCGCCGCCGGAGGCTGGCGCCGGGCCGTGCATGCCTGCACCGATGTCACCGGTTTCGGCCTGATCGGCCATCTCCGGGAGATGATCGCCGATGAACGGGTCGGGGCTCTGGTCGAACTTCATCGCGTGCCGCTCCTTGAGCGGGCCGAAGAGCTTTGCAGTCTCGGGATGTTTCCCGCCGGCGGCCACCGCAACCGCGATCACTTCGGCCGCTTCCTGCTTGGCGAGGATCTCGCCGACCCGCTTCTCCGCGATATCCTTTTCGATCCCCAGACCTCGGGCGGTCTGCTGCTGGCCGTGGCCCCGGATGAGGTTGACACGGTGATCCTGGCTTTCAACCGGGCCGGCTGCGGGAGCTGGCCGATCGGCCGCTTTTCCGAGCGTGATCCGGGCCGCATCATGCTGGTCTGAGTATAATTCCGGCAGGGACTGAGCATGGCCGCAGACCCAAAAACCACCCTTCCCGAACTGCTGGCCCCGGTCGGCAGTTTCGAGACCTTTGCCGCGGCCCTCGAGGCCGGGGCCGATGCCGTCTACCTGGGGCTCAAGAAATTCTCGGCCCGGGCCCGGGCGGAAAATTTCACCCTGGCCGATCTCACCCTGCTGGTTCCTTACGCCCACGGTCGCGGGGTCCGGGTCTACCTCGCCCTCAACACCC
>WFRT01000319.1 GCA_015486445.1 Pseudomonadota bacterium
CCCATTCGGGCCGGCTCTGTTCGGCAAAACAGGTCGGACAGTAGCAGGACGGACAGACGTTGCGGCAGGCAAAACAGCGCATGCACTTGTTCATTTCGGCGGCAAAGCGCTCCCAGCGCCGGTCTTCGGAAAGGGCGGCAAACTGCTCGACCACCTTGAATTCGTCGGCCGCGGCGGGCCGCTTCTCAATCTCCTCACCGGCCATGCTGTCGGAAATCACCGGGTTGGGATAGGGACAGGTCAGGCAGGTATCGGACAGAACTTCGTCAAGCGTGAAACGGCTTTCGCCGGCCGCCGTCTCAATCACCACCTGGTCGCCGTCCAGCCGGCCGGCCAGGACCTCGGCCCCGCCGGCCCGGTCGGCAAGCTTGTCCTTGCTGATATAGCCCCGGCAGGGAACCCCGATAACGACCACATCCTCGCGTTCGTACTGCCTCTCCTGGAGATGAATAACAAGCGAGCGGCTGGTGCATCCGCGGGCGACCACCGCGATCCTCTTTTCGGTCTTTTCCTCGGGTTTGACCCGGGCCTGGGCTTTGCGATGCTCGATAATCAGGGCATGGACGTAGCCAGCCAGATTCTGCTTGCAGGCGGGGTTGAACACCAGCTTCTCGACCGCGGCCGGATCATTGATGAAACAGGGCGCGGCCTGGAGCGGCAGGGTTCCTTCCTCGTAACCGACAACCACGTCGACAAGTTTTTCAGAAAGCAGTCGCCGTGCCTCTGCTCTTATATTTTCCTCAATATTATTAGTCATTTTTCAGTAATTTTTCAAGTTTAGGTTAAACCTTATAGAAGTTCCTTTTTGAGCCTCGTGGCCGGCCCCAGGGCCTTCACCCGGGCCGTAACCTCTTCGATAACCCGGGCGAACTTGTCGCCTTCCGAAGCCGAGATCCAGGTAAAGATGGTACGATCCTTCTCGATCCCGATATAGTTCAGAAAACTCTGCAGGAAAGCAAACTTGCGCCGGGCCGTAAGGTTGCCGCTGATATAGTGGCACTCACCCGGATGACAGCCCGAAACCAGCACCCCGTCGGCCCCGTGCTGCAGGGCCTTGACGATGTAAAAAGGATTGATGCGCCCGGAACAGGGCAGCCGGACCAGGCGCACGTTGGGAGGATACTGCAGGCGGCTGATCCCGGCCAGATCGGCCCCGGCGTAGGTGCACCAGTTGCAGACCAGGGCCACGATTTTAGGTTCCCACTGTGGGGATGCGGCAGAAGACATATTCAATTTCTCCAGGTTTCATCACAATTGGCGGCCGGACCTCTCCCCCGCCGGCCTCCGGCAGGGGGGCTTACGGGCGGATCGGCTGCCTCTGTTTTATTTTTTTGTTACTATTCAGCCGCCGAATACCGGGGGTCGGGCGTGGCCTCGGACTTTCTAAAAAGCCAGGAGCTGGGCCAGGACCTGTTCGTTGCTGAAGCCGTTGAGGTCGACGGCGTTCATCCGGCAGGAAGCGGCGCAGACGCCGCACCCCTTGCAGAGCACCGCGTTAACCTCGGCACAGCCCTTCTCGGGATCGACGCTGATCGCCCCGAAGGGGCAGTTCTCCTCGCAGAGGCCGCAGGCCGAGCAGCGCCCGGGATTGACGAAGGCGGTCTTGCCCTCGGCCTCGATGTAGTCCCGGGTCAAAATCGTCGTCGCCCGGGAAACCGCGGCATTGGCCTGGGTGATGGTTTCATCGCTGTACTTGGGCGAATGGGCCATGCCGCAGAAGAAAACCCCGTCAGTGGCGAAATCGACCGGCCGCAGCTTGACGTGGGCCTCGAGAAAAAAGCCGTCCTGGTTGATCGGCACCTTGAGCTGCTTGCCGATGGTCTCGTTGTCGGGATTGGGCACGCTGCCGACGCTTAAGGCCAGCAGATCGGCGGCCAGCTCGATTTCCCGCTTGAGAATGGGATCGTAAACCGCCACCTTGAGACCTTTGCCGGCCGCCGCAACCCGAGGCGCCCGGTCGGGTTCGTAGCGAATGAAGTTGACGTTGGCCTGCCGGGCCAGCTTGTAATAATCTTCCTTGAAGCCGTAGGTCCGGATATCACGGTAGAGAATCGTGACTTCGGCATCCGGGTCAAGCTCCTTGAGACGCAGGGCGTTCTTGATCGCCTCGCCGCAGCAGTAGCGGCTGCAGTAGGGCCGTTCCGGGTTGCGGGAGCCGACGCACTGGATCATTACCACCTTCCGGCTGCCGGCTCCCGCAACCCGGAACGGCC
>WFRT01000320.1 GCA_015486445.1 Pseudomonadota bacterium
AGATAGAATTTAGCTGAATAGTTACAGTTTCTCTTTGCTTGTTGACATCGACCAGGCTTGTTGGTACAATTTAAAGTTATAGCTGGGTTGCGCAAGTTGAATTTCGCCGGCTTGGGCCCGGGGCTCCCGGGGCGTGGGTAAAATTCAGGATTTACGGGGGTTGGGCTGGAATATGTCGAAGTTTGTGGATGATGCCGGTTCGGCTTGGGTGGCGTTCGTGGCCGGGCGGGAGAAAATCCAGAAAGGTTTGCTGGCCTCCTTCCTTGAACGTGAATTTGGTTATCGCTGTCAGGTGGCGGAAGAAGACAGTGAACTTCCGGCGCCGGGGTTTTTTGCAGGTCGCCGGCTGCTTGTGATTCGGGACTGTACCGGTGAAGACCGCCCCACTCTTTTTTCCTATCTCGATCTTTTCGGGGCCCGTCTGCTTAACGATGAAAAGCTCTGTCTTGCCCTGGTCAACCTTGATCCCGGGCTCGGGGTAGATGCCGAGATGCTGCGTCGCGGGGTTCGCGGGGTACTCAATGGTGATGTCGAATCATCCCTGATGAAGCGTTTTGTCAACTCGGTCACCCGCGGCGAGCTCTGGTTTCCCCGCCAACTGGTCAGTCGCTGTCTGCTGGAGAGCCGGGGCCGGCCACCGGCCGGCGAGTCTGCAGGAGAGGAATCACCCCCCGCCCCGACCCTGCCCGTGGCCCTGACCGGGCGTGAGAAAGAGGTCCTGGTTCAGATTGGCATGGGGGCGACCAATGAACAGATCGCCGATCGGCTTTGTATCAGCCAGCATACGGTAAAAAGCCATATTTACCGAATTTTTCGCAAAATCAACGTTCCCAACCGACTCCAGGCCGCACTCTGGGCCTCCAAATATCTCGCCTGAAATTGCCTTCCGGGTTGCTCCGTTAATATTTTTTCATACTTTTGACTGATTGATTTCTGGTCTTCCATCTTGTAGATTGAATATATTGTCTCTTGTGCTGCAGGCTTCCAGGAGTCCTGTGCAGAATCTTTCCTGTAATTGTTTTTTCGACATGGTTGCAGGTTCTTGGCTTGGTTCCCGAATGAGGATGGGAAGAATGGAAAGAAGAATTGTCACCAGGTACAATCTCCAGGTGCCGGCCCATGTTGAAACGGTTCTGGAAAGCGGTAACACCCGGGTCTACAAGCTCAAAACCCGGAATATTTCATCAAACGGGGCTTTCCTGATGACCAGCGGTGAGGAGGAACTCGAGCCCGGCATGACCCTGAAGGTTAATCTTTATCTCAATACCTTCACCAGCCGCGGCTCCTGTATCGTTGTCAACGGCCGGGTGGTTCGATGTACAGCGGATGGAGTCGGCGTCAGTTTCGACGGTCAGTATCAATTTGTCAACCAGGCCCCCGAATTAAATTCCTGAGTTGGAGAGAGACTTTCCTTTTTTTGTGACAAAGTGATTTTTCCTGGAACGCGGGCATGGTTGTCGGGAGTCTGTTTTTTCTTAAACCTTGCACCTGCCTGTATATGAAGGCCGCATTTCTGGCGGCCGGAACCTGAACCGGGGTCGTCGACGGCCCTGGTTTTTGTTTGTCCGGCCCCGACGACGGGTCCCAAAAAACCGAATTCCAGAGGGAGCAGTCAATGAAAGTGTTGGTAACCGGGGCCGCCGGCTTCATCGGTTTTCATCTCAGTCGCCGCCTGCTGGCGGCCGGGGTTGAGGTTTTGGGTCTTGACAATCTCAATGACTACTACGACGTCGGTCTCAAGGAGTCACGGCTGGAGCAACTCCTCAAAGACCCCAGTTTCAGCTTTGTCCGGATGGACCTGGCCGATAGCGACGGGCTGAAAAAGGTTTTTCGCGAGGGGGGATTCGAACGCGTCGTCCATCTCGCGGCCCAGGCCGGGGTGCGTTACAGCCTGGAAAACCCCCGGGCCTATATCGACAGCAACATCGTCGGTTTTCTCAATATCCTCGAAGGCTGCCGGCACCATCGCAGCGCCCACCTCATATACGCTTCGTCGAGTTCCGTCTACGGTCTCAACACCCGGATGCCCTTTTCCGTACACGACAACGTCGACCATCCGGTCAGTCTCTATGCCGCCAGCAAGAAAGCCAATGAGTTGATGGCCCACTCCTACAGTCACCTTTACCGGCTGCCGGTTACGGGGCTGCGTTTTTTTACCGTTTACGGACCCTGGGGCCGGCCGGACATGGCTCTTTTCCTCTTCACCCGAGCCATCCTGTCGGGCCAGCCGATCAAGGTCTTCAACCACGGCCGGATGGAGCGTGATTTCACCTACGTCGATGACATTGTCGAGGGTATTTACCGCCTGCTGCCGGTTGCTCCCGAGCCCAACCCGGAATGGTCCGGCGCCGCCCCCGACCCGGGCAGCAGCCCCGCTCCCTACAGGCTCTACAATATCGGCAACCACAGCCCGGTTAAACTCCTGGATTTCATCATCACCCTGGAAACGGCGCTGGGTCGAGAGGCGCAAAAGGAGTTTCTGCCGCTGCAGCCCGGCGATGTCCCCGCCACCTTCGCCGATGTCGCCGACCTCGAAGAGGCGGTCGGTTTTGCGCCCTCCACTTCACTGGCTGAAGGCATCGGTCATTTTGTCGAATGGTATCGTGACTATTACCGGGTCTGAACGCTGTCGGCCGGGGGCTGTGCCATTCCGGGGAGAAAACCCGGGAAAAGTTTTCCCGGCCGGGGCTTTCCCCGGCCGGAAGCGGGCAGGTTGACAGGGGAAGGTTCGGCCGGTGTGCAAGGCGGCAATTTTATCAGGGATCCCGGCATTAAGGGCCGGGAGAAAGGGAAGTGATGGTCGCTGAGCCGATTTCCGTCAAAGGTTTCAAGGCCTACGATATTCGCGGCCGGGTTCCAGACGAGCTCAACCCGGAGTTGGCCTGGCGTCTGGGCCGGGCCTATGCCGATTTTTTCAAGCCGCGCCGGGTCGCGGTCGGCCGGGATGTCAGGCTTTCCAGTCCGGAACTGGCTTCTGCCCTGGTCCGGGGCCTGGTCGAGGGCGGGGTCGAGGTCTGCGAACTTGGTCTCTGCGGCACCGAAGAGGTTTATTTCGCCACCTTTAATTACGGCCTTGACGGCGGCATAATGGTAACCGCCAGTCACAACCCCGCCGATTACAACGGCATGAAGCTGGTACACCGCGAAGCCCGCCCCCTGAGCGGCGACTACGGTCTGCCCGAACTTAAGGATCTGGTGGAAAAAGGCTCTTTCCCGCCATCCCCGTCACCGGTCGAAAGCCGCAGGCTGCAGTTTCGCCCGGCTTATATCGAGCATCTTTTAGGCTATATCGAAAAAAGCAAAATAGCGCCCTTCAAGGTAGTCGTTAATGCCGGCAACGGCTGTGCCGGGCCGGTTCTGGATGTCCTGGAAAGGGCTCTGCCGGTTACCTTCGTCAAACTGCTGCATGATGCGGACGGAAGCTTTCCCCAAGGGATTCCCAACCCCCTGCTGCCGGAGAACCGCGAGCTTACGAGCCGGGCCGTGGTCGAGAATCGGGCCGCTCTCGGCCTCGCCTGGGACGGTGATTTCGATCGTTGCTTTTTTTTCGACGAACAGGGGCGCTTCATCGAGGGCTACTACATTGTCGGTCTTCTGGCGGCCAGTTTATTGCAGCGCTGCCCCGGGGCCACGATTATCCACGACCCGCGCCTGACCTGGAATACTGTCGAGCTGGTGGAAAAATATGGCGGCCGGGCCCTGGTCTCCCGCACCGGGCACGCTTTCATCAAACAGAAAATGCGGGAAGAAAACGCCCTTTACGGCGGTGAAATGAGCGCCCACCATTATTTTCGCGATTTTTCCTACTGCGATTCCGGGATGATTCCCTGGCTTCTGGTCCTGGAACTGATGAGCCGCAGCGGGCGGCCTCTTTCCGCCCTGGTTGATGAACGTCTCCGGCGCTACCCGATCAGCGGTGAAATCAATACCCGTCTGCGCGACCCCCTGGCGGCCCTGCGGCGGGTGGAAGAATATTTCGTCAGGCACGAAACCCCGGTCGGCCGGGATGAAATTGACGGTTTGAGCCTCGAATTCAAACAGTGGCGTTTCAACCTGCGTTTATCCAACACCGAGCCCCTGCTGCGGCTCAACGTCGAAAGCCGGGGAAGCCGGGCCTTGGTGGAAGAAAAAACCGGCATAATCCTGTCTCTGCTCGAAGATTTCGCGTAGTTTTTTTCCCCACGCACTTGACCGCAATCAAAAAAAAGGGGTATAAGCGTCTCTCCGATTGTCGCTTGATTAAAAACTGTATAACGTGAAAAAGAACGTAAACTCAGGAGAACGACAGGTGAGTGAAGAAAAAAATACGACCCAGGCGCCTGCCGGTCCGCCGGTAAAAAGGACCCGAAACGATATTTACCCCTTTGCGGTAGTTGCCGCTATTGTGGTTTTGCTGGTTCTGGTGGTGATGGGGTTTCTCAGCAGCCAGAAACTGCACAAGCAGGTTGTGGTTCTGGAGCGCCAGATCGAAGCTTTGCAGGAGAGCGGTAAAAAAGCCGAGGGCCAGCTCCAGGTGCTTGCCGATGAGCTTGCCGTCCGGGCCCTGCGGCAGCGGCGCAACCGGGTTCGCAAGGCCATGCGCGCTCTTGACGACCTGAAGCCTGTGGTTCAAGAAGGTTCCGACCTGGCTGGTCAAGTCAAAAGCCTGCTGGCCGGACTGCAGCTGGAAGATGAAAGACTGGGCCGGGAGGTTGGCCGCACCCACCCCCGGGTCACGGTTTCCGGGCTTGCCCGGCCGGCTGCTCCTGGGGCGGTGTCCACCGGCAACCTGCAACCGGCGCCCCGGCATCTGGAGTGCGCCAATGGCGTCTGTCGCCTGGTGCCGGAAACCGGAAACCGGAAGGACCGGGACTACACCATCAAGGTTGCCGTCAGCCCGAATCCGGCGCCCGAGAAGTCATCTGCGGCCGGACATGTGGCAGTGCCGCCTTCATCCCCGGCGCCGAAAGCGGAAACCTGGTGGACCAGGTTTATCAACTTGAGACTTTTCGGCGGTAACTGAACCGCCGGGATGGCAGTACCTTAACAGTTCCGGCCCGGTTTTCCGGGCCGTTTTTTTTGCGGGAGACGAAGTGATGGGAGAGGCGGGCGCTACCCGGAACCTGGTTTGCGGGATCAACGCGGTGGATGAACTGCTGCAGCGGGGCCGGCGGCGGATACAGCATCTTTACTGTCAGGAGCGACCCGGTCACAGGCTGCAGGCGCTGGTTAACCAGGCCCGGAGCAAGGGGGTTGCGGTCAAACTGGTGCCGGCCTCGGCTTTCGACCACTTGGCCCCGGGGGTTCGTCACCAGGGGGTGGCCGCGGTGGTCGCGCCGTTCCGGTTTACCCCGCTCAAGGAGTTGCTGGCCCGGCAGTCCGCCGACGGCCGTGAGAACTCCCTGCTGGTGGCTCTCGACGGGGTTACCGACCCGCGCAATCTCGGGGCCGTTATCCGAACCGCGGCGGCGGCCGGCGGCGATGGTCTGATCCTGCCGGAACGGCGCAGCGCCGCGATTACCGCCAATGTCAGCAAAACCGCGGCCGGCGCCCTGGAAAACCTGGCCATCTGCCAGGTGGTCAACCTGGCCGACGCCCTGCGCCGCTGCCGGGAAAGCGGTTTCTGGATCTACGGGGCCGTGGCCGCCGGCGGAAAAGATCTCTATACCGTCGACTGGGCCGGGAAAATAGTTCTGGTCCTGGGCTCGGAGGATAAGGGCCTGCGGCCGATCATTGATCGGGCCTGTGATGTCAGGGTGACGATCCCGCTGGCCCGGGAAAGCGAATCGCTCAATGTCGGGATCGCTGCGGCGGTTACTCTGTTCGAGATAAATCGCTGTCGCCGGAAAACCAGAACTGATTCCGTTTCCAGGTAAGTTCCATGCCGTGGAAAGGGCACTTGACGACGACCTCGTCATCGGTTACCGCGATTACGTCCCAGTCTTCCAGTTTGCCTTTCCGTCGCCTCTTGATTCTTTCCCCGACCCGGAAAGGGTAGGGTTCGAAAATGGTTGTCTGGTAGCTCATCTCAACCTCCGCCGGTAACAAACATGGGGTGATCCCTCTCCTGTACCCTTTTTATCTGCAAGATGGTGGCAAATGTCAAGTCGAAAACCTCCCGTTTGGCCGGAACTGGCCATTGTCCTGGTAGAACCGAAGCTCGATCTCAACGTCGGGGCCGTGGCCCGGGCCCTGAAAAATTTCAATATCGGTCGCCTGGTTCTGGTCGCGCCCGGTTGTGACCATCTTTCCGACAAGGCCCGGGCCTTAAGTTGCGGGGCCGACGACCTGCTGGAAAAGGCGGAGGTTTTTGCCGATCTGGAGAGCGCCCTGGCCGGTTTCAGGCTGGTGGTCGGGACCACGGCCCGGATCGGTAAATACTGCAGCCCGGTCTACACCCCGGCCGAGAGCGCCGCTAAAATCGCCGAGCTGGGGGCCGGGCTTCCGGCGGCGATCATGTTCGGGCGGGAGGATTTCGGGCTCAGCCGGGAGCAGCGCCGCTATAGTCATATCCTCTCATCGATTCCGGTCAATCCCGATTTTTCCTCCCTCAACCTGGCCCAGTCGGTGTTGCTTTACGGCTACGAAATGAGCCGCCATTTCCCGGCCGCCGTGGCCTCGCTGCCGGCCGCGGCGGCGCCGGCCGACCAGGCCGAACTTCAGGGCATGTACAGCCATCTGCGCCAGACCCTGACCCGGCACGGCTTCCTCAACCCCAGCAATCCCGACCACCTGCTTGAATATCTGCGCCGGCTCTTCGGCCGGGCCGGAATGAGTTCACGCGAGGTCAGGATCATCCGGGGCATCATGAGCCTGATCGATCGTCTCGGGGACCGGTAAAAAAGACTGCGGGAGGCGCTGCGGCAGGATAAATCTACCTTGCGGTCAGCTTGCGAATCGCCTCGTCGAGGCCTTCGAGGGAGAGGTGGAACATTGGAAAGGTCTGGGAGATGGCGGCGACGGTGGGGTGCTGCCAGTAGCGTTCCGGCATGGGATTGAGCCAGACGCAGTTGCGGAAATGGCTGGCGATGCGTTCGAACCAGACGATGGCGGCGGTCTCGTTGCTGTCGTAGTAGTCTATGATCCCGTTTTCCATGAAGAGTTCATAGGGCGCCATACTGGCGTCGCCAACCAGGATGACCTTGTATTCGGGATTGAGCTCCTGCAGAACTTGGGCGGTCGGCACCCGTTCCCGGGTGGCGATGTCGGGCCGCAGGTTGTCGTAGATGGCGTTGTGGAAGTAGAAGTGCCTGAAATCCGCGAAGTGGTTGACCGAGTTGGCTGCCGAAAAGAGCCGGTCGACGAGCCGGGCGTAGGGGTACATCGAGCCCCCGGCATCCATCAGGAGCAGGAGTTTGACATCGTTTTTGTGCTCTGGGGAGAAGATCAGCTCGATCTCCCCGGCGTTGCGGCAGGCGTGGTCGATGGTGGCTTCGACGTCGAGTTCGAGGCGGTTGCCGGTGCGCCGCAGGTGGCGCAGCTTCTTGAGCGCCACCTTGATCTGGCGGGTGTCCAGGGTGAGGTCCCGGCGGTAGCCCTTGAAGCGTCTTTCGGCCGCGATCTTGACCGCCATGCCGCCGCCTTCCTCCCCGCCGATCCGCAGGCCGCCCGGGTGGCGGCCGCCGTGGCCGAACGGTGAAGTGCCGCCGGTGCCGATCCAGCGATGGCCGCCGTGGTGCTCCTCTTTCTGTTCCTTGAGGCGTTCCTCGAACATTTTCTTGACGGTTTCCCAGTCGTGTTCGGGCAGGCCCCGGAAAGCTTCCGGGTCCAGCTTTCTTTTCATGCCCTCGCGGCCCAGCCACTGCCAGAGTTCGGCGAAGATCTCGGGCGGCACCTCGAGTCCGGTGAAAAACTCCCTGAAAGCCAGGTCGAAATGATCGAACTGGGCCTCGGTTTTGACCAGCAGGGAGCGGCTCAGGTGGTAAAAGTCAACCAGGCTGCTGCCCCCGAAGCCCTGTTCCAGGGCCTGCATCAGGGCCAGCCACTCGGTCGGCGTGACCATGATCTTGTAAGATCTGAGGCAGTAGAAAAAACCGGTAAACATGTTTTTCGCTAACGGCGGAAGGCGGTATTCAGACCACCGCGGCGCTGGTAGGCGCTGCGCTGTTTGGCCGCGATTTCGTAGTCGTTTTCGTTCTTGACCAGGGCTCCGAGAAAGGGCAGCTCCTTTTTCAGCTCGGCCCCCCGGCCGCCGGCCGCGAGCAGGGCCTTGATCCAGTCAATCAGTTCACTGGTCGAGGGTTTTTTGCGCAGGCCTTCCAGGGCGCGGAGTTCGTAGAAAGCTTCCATCGCCGTCATCAGCAGTTTCTGTTCGAGGTCGGGGAAGTGGACGCGGACGATCTTTTCCATCAACTCCGGCCCGGGAAACTCGATATAGTGGAAAACGCAGC
>WFRT01000321.1 GCA_015486445.1 Pseudomonadota bacterium
CACCATCTCCGGCGTAATCCAGGTGCCTTTTTCATGCCGCCTGGGAGTTTCGGCGCAGGCCTTTACAAGCCTTGCAAAAACCCGGTCTCGAGTCAACCTGAAACCCGATTTGTCAAGGTAGCGGCGATTGCGCCGGGAGAGATGGAACTCGTCTGGAAAAAGCACGGCCCGGGGATCGGGCGACCACCAGAGAATGGGGTCGCCGGGAGAGTACCAGGGAAAGATTCCGGCGGCGTACGCCTTGAGCAGCCGCTCACGGGACAAATCGCCACCGACCGCGAGCAGCCCGCGACCCGGTTCGGCCAGGCCGGCCGGAGGAAACACGGTATTGAGGTTGAGGCGGTAGACCGGCATGGTAAATCAGGAAAAAGAGGGAGAGGGACTCGTGTAGCCAAGCTCCGACACCAGTCGTTTCAAATGTTCAATCCCGGTGCCGCAGCAGCCGCCGAGAATCTTGAGGCCAAAGTCACGGTTGAATCCCGCCATTTGCCGGCTCCAGAGAACCGGGTCGCCGACTTTAAGCTCCCGGGAGCCGTCCAGCTCTCCCGGGTCGAGGGCGGCCGCATTGGCCTGGAAACCGAGCAGCCTCGAGAGGGTCTGCCGGGTTTCGTTCTCGGGCCGGAAAAAGCCCGGCCAGGCGCAGTTGATCATGTAGCCGAGCGGCGGCGGACAGAGCTCGGCATCAAGCCGGGACAGCGCCGCAGCCAGGGTATGACCGTCCAGCAGCAGGCCCCGGGAATTGATCACGAAACTGAGAAGGTAGGGGATGCCGGTGGCCCCCAGGGCCCGGCCCAAGCCGTGGGCCTCGGCCAGGGCCGGCAGGGTCTGAGCCACGAGATAATCGACCCCGGCCGCAGCCAGGCGGGCGGCCTGCCAGGAGTGAAACTCGGCGGCTTTACCCGGCGACAGGGCCAACTCCGGGCGATAGCAGTCGTTTTTGCAACTCATCAGGCCGCCGATGATAACATTCTCCCGGCCCCACGCCTGCCAGCCGGCCTGGACTTCCCGCATAAAAGCTGTGGCATCAGCATTGAGATCACGCTTCTCACCGGCCCGGTCCAGACGCTCCCGGTTGGCCCTCCAGGTCGGGGTGGTGATCACGATCGGAACCCCGATTCGCCGGGCCAGACCGATAAAACGGTCGAGCAGTCCGGCAATCAGCCGGCGACCTCGGGGATCATAGACAAGAGGAGAATTGGCCAACTCGGGATCGAGCTCGATACCGGGGGTGCGGCGCAGGGTTTCAATGACCGCGGCTTCGGCCAGAATGAAGCGGTTTTCCGCCAGAGCCTTTTCCAGCCGCATCTGCAAACCTGCCCTTCAATCAGGATCGGGGGAAGAAACCCAAGGCAAGGTCCGGCCGCGACGACCGCTACGCAATCGGGTCAACCGCCGGAAACGATGGCCCCGGAAGGACCGTCAATCTCCGCCCAGATCGCCTCGTCGTTGACCAGCAGGGAAATAAACTCGCGAACCGGCACCGGCGGGCTGTAAAAGAAACCCTGGATCTTTCCAACCCGGCGCAGGCGCAGAAACTCAAGCTGGGCCGGGTTTTCAATACCCTCGGCGATAACCTCCATGTTGAGGCTGTGAGCCATCGCGATGATCGCCCGGACCAGGGCCCGGCTGCTGTGGTTGCTTTCCAGGTCGTGGATAAAACTGCGATCGATTTTCAGAACATGCAGCGGGAAACGGCGCAGGTAACCGAGCGAGGAATAGCCGGTGCCAAAATCATCGAGGGCCAGCCTGATGCCCTTCTGGTTAAGCTGCTGAAAGATCTCGAATGGGGTATCGGAATCCTGGAGCAGGAGGCTTTCGGTAATCTCCAACTGCAGGCGGGAGGGTGACAAAGCGCTCTTTCGCAGAATTTCGTCAACCAGTTCAAGCAGCTTGCCGGTACGGAACTGCTGGGACGAAATATTGACCGAAACATAGACATCCTTGCTGTACTGCTGCCAGGCCGCGGCCTCGCGGCAGGCCTTTTCCAGCACCCAGGAGCCAAGTTCGTCGATCAGCCCCATGTTCTCGGCCATGGGAATGAACTTGCCCGGCGAAATTTCTCCGATATCAGGACTGAACCAGCGCAGCAGGGCTTCGGCCCCGACGATCTTGCCCTGGTCGATATCGATTATCGGCTGGAAATAGAGATGGAACTCATCCCGGTCGAGAGCCTGGCGGAGACGGTTGGTGATCTTCATCTGCTCCTCCGAGATGGCGCACATCTCGGGCGAAAAGAAGCAGTAGCCGTTGCGCCCTTCCATCTTGATCTTGTACATCGCCATGTCGGCATACTGCATGAGCTGGGCCAGGGTCTCGCCGTCGTCGGGATAGACGCAGATGCCGATGCTGACCGTGGTAAAGACCTCCTGCCCCTTGATCTGGAAAGGTTCCTGGAACTTGTCGACCAGCTTGCGGGCGACGATCTCGGCGTCCAGCACCCGGTCGAGACCCTCGAGCAGGATGGTGAACTCGTCTCCGCCGGTCCGGGCCGGGGTGTCACTCTGGCGCAGCAGCGACTTGATCCGATTGGCGGTTTCCTTGAGCACCACGTCGCCGATCCCGTGACCGTAGGTGTCATTGATGGTCTTGAAATTGTCGAGGTCGACAAACAGCAGCCCGACCCGGTTGCGATGGCGCCGGGCCCGGCTGAAAACCGACTCCATGTAGGCCTGCATGTAATGACGGTTGAAAAGCCCGGTGAGCTGGTCGAAATTGGCCTGGTAGATGAGTTTCTTTTCCCACTCACTGCGCTCGGTGACATCCCGGGCCGTGACCACGATGATCGGGGTTTCCTGAATCGAAAGCTGGAACCGGGCCTCGACCGGGTAGGTACTGCCGTCCTTGCGCTGGTTCGCGCCGCGGTAGAAAACACTCTTGCGGCGGCCCTTGTAGAGGGGCCGGATCAGCTCGTTGAAAGAGCTGGCATCGAGTTCGGAAAAGATATCGGTAATCTTGGCCTGCATGATCTCGGCCTGGCCGTAACCTAAGTTCTGAATGGCGCCGCGGTTGACCTGGATGCAGCGCAGGCTCCGGGCATCGACAACATAGATCTCGTTGCTGCTGTCGTTGAGAATATGGCCGAGGCGATCGTCGAGCTTGCGCTTTTCACGCTCGACTTCGGCGAGCAGGGCCTGGTTTTCATACTTCAGCCGGGAGGTTGCCACGAACTGCTCACTGATGTCCCAGCTGAACTTGAGCAGAAACATGGCCATGACCAGCAGCATCGCACTGATCCCGTTGTAGAATTTGTCGCCGATCATCATCAGCTGGACGATGATCGGCAACAACAGGGTAATGGTGTAGATCTGGAAAGAGATGAAATCCGGCAGCATGACCACGGTAGCGGCCAGGATGCCGACCGGAAAGAGACACTTGATAAACTCGTTGGCATCGAACAGGACGCTGACGCTGCCGACCACAAAGCCGGTTATCAGGATCCAGAAACGAAAGCGGCTCAGCCACTTGAGGGAATCGAACTTGGGTTTTTCGCTCTCCCGGCGAAAAAGCCGGTAGATCCGCCAGCGCCAGCCGAGCACCGCGACCAGTACCAGGTACCAGCCCAGGAGATGCTCCACCGGGTAGTAATCGACCAGCAGGGCCAGGTAGACCGCGGAAATAATCAGCAGGGTCAGAAGCACCGTCGGGGTCCGGGAGTAGATCAACTTCACCCGGTCGCTTTCGATTTTCTTGTCTATTTCCGCGTTTTTATAAATTGCGTCTTCCATAAAAGCCAAGATCTCGCCGGGCCAGGGCCCGTTCAGGTCAGCTATTATTAAATAAATTCAACCATATTTACAACAGCTGGCGTCACTTGTCAACAACCATAAAACCGTGGTTTAAAGTTTTCCAGGGTGATCCGGCGCCGCTTTCCGGCCAGCAGTTCGATCCGCACCCGGACAACCCCGCTTTCGGGCAGCAGGGGAAAAGCCTTTGCGGGCCACTCGATAGCCAGCACCCCGGTCTCACCCAGGTAGTCGCTGAACCCAAGATCAAAGAGCTCGTCGGTGTCGCCGAGCCGGTAGAGATCGAAATGATAAAGCGGCAGCCGGCCCCGGTATTCATTGACCAGGGTAAAGGTGGGGCTGTTGAGATAATACCAGTCGGGCACCTCGAGCCCCCGGGCCATCCCCTTGACGAAACGGGTCTTGCCGGCCCCGAGATCTCCCTCTAGAGTGATAACGTGGAGACGGTCGCCAGCCAGGCCGCGGGCCAGTTCTTCCGCCAGGGCCATGGTCTCTTCCGGCCCCGAACTCAGTTGCGGCTGCTGAAAGAGCCGCCTGCCTGCGACATCATCCGGCATCATCCGGCCCCGTTTTCAAAACGCCCGGCCGCCAGTTCCGCCAGGGCGGCCGGCAGTTCGCGCTGGATTTCAACGGCGGTGACGCCAGCCTTGCGGCCGGCGGCCGCAAGGCGGTCGGCAACCAGGCCGTGGAGAAACACCCCGACACAAAGTGCTGTTTCCGGCGCCAG
>WFRT01000322.1 GCA_015486445.1 Pseudomonadota bacterium
GAATGTGCAGGGCCCGGCCGACGTCGCGAATCACCCCTTTGGCCTGCATGCGGCCGAAGGTGATGATCTGGGCCACCCGGTCGCGGCCGTATTTTTCGGTTACGTAACGGATCACCTGGTCGCGGCCGCGGATGCAGAAATCCATGTCGATATCGGGCATCGAAACCCGTTCCGGATTGAGAAAACGCTCGAAAAGCAGGCCGTAGGGCAGGGGGTCGATATCGGTAATCCGGAGGGCGAAGGCCACCAGGGAGCCGGCCGCCGACCCCCGGCCCGGGCCCACCGGAATGCCGTGGTCGCGGGCGTAGTTGACGAAATCGGCAACGATCAGGAAATAGCCGGCAAAACCCATTTCGCAGATGATGCGAAGCTCCTCCGCGAAACGCTGCTGGTAGCTTTCTTCGATCTCGCAAGTGAAGCGGTCGCCGTAGAAGTTCCTGATCCGCGGCATCAGTTTTTCCAGCCCCTGGCGGGCGCTTTCCTCGAGATGCTCCTCGAGGCTCAGGCCGGGCGGCGGCACGAAGGTCGGGGGCCGGTAGTTGCGAAATTCAAACTCGAAATTACAGCGCTCGGCGATCTCCAGGGTATTGGCTATGGCCTCGGGGTGGTCGGGGAAGGCGGCCGCCATCTCCTCGCCCGACTTGAAATAGAGTTCCTCGGGATAGCGCATCCGCTTGGGATCGTCCATGTTGCGGCCGGTCTGGATGCAGAGCAGGACTTCGTGGGCGTGGTAGTCCTCGCGGTTGAGAAAATGGCAGTCGTTGGTCGCCACCAGGGGCACGTCGAGACCGGCGGCGAGTTCGATGATCCGGCGGTTGACCTCGGTCTGCTCGACCAAGCCGTTTTCCTGGATTTCAAGGAAGAAGCGGCGGTCGGTGAAAAGATCGCGGTAGAAGCGGGCCTCGGCCTCGGCCCGGTCGAGGTCGCCGCGCCGCAGCGGAGCCGCGATGACGCCGCCGAGACAGGCGGAAAGCGCGATCAGGTCTTCGTGGTAGAGGCTTAAGAGCTCCTTGTCGATCCGGGGTTTGTAGTAAAAGCCTTCGGTGTAGCCCCGGCTGACCAGCCGGCAGAGGTTGCGATAGCCCTTCAGACTCATGGCCAGCAGCACAAGATGGTGGGCGTTGTCCTGCTCCTTATCGCTCTTTTTCACCTGGCGGCCCTGGGGGGCGACGTAGACCTCGCAGCCGATAATCGGCTTGATACCCTTCTTTTTCGCCTGCTGAAAAAAGTCCACGGCCCCGAACATGTTGCCATGGTCGGTGATCGCCACCGCCGGCATCGCGAACTCCCCGGCCTTGGCGATGAGGTCGGGAATCCGGATGGCGCCGTCCAGCAGGCTGTACATGGTATGCAGATGCAGGTGGACAAAAGGGCTTGATGACATGGATGGAAAACCGGGAAAATATTGGAAAAAGACTTCAGCAGGCCGGCGGGACAGGTTTTGCAAACCCTTCCGGCAAGCCTTGGGAATTAGCATACCGGAGTAAGTTTTCCAAGTAAAAATTGGCCGGTCCCGGCGGACCGCGGCCCGCCGGCCGGAGCCCGGGAGAGCTCTTTCAGGCACAAAAAAGGCCCCGGCGATGCCGGGGCCTTTGGGGCTGAAAAAATTTGCCGGACGAACCGGCCACGGGTTACGCCGCGACCAGCATATCGGCCTGGGGACCGAGGATTCCCGCCAGTTTCTTCAAGGCGTTGCTCTCCAGCTGGCGCACCCGCTCACGGGTGATGCCGAGCTCGTCGCCGATATCCTGCAGGGTCTTGGCGCTGCCGGCAAAGAAGCGCCGGGTGATGACCTCGCGCTCGCGCGGCGTCAGCTTGGTCAGGGCCTCATCGATCAGGCGCCGCCGGTTGACCTCGACCTCCTCGTCGAGCAGCAGCTTCTCCTGGTCGTCGCCTTCATCCGCCAGCATATCCAGGTAGGTGGTGTCGCCGTCGGTCAGGGCCCGGTCGAGGGAGAAGTCGCGGGCGTTGAGCCGCTGGCAGAATTCACGCACCTTGGCATCCTCCCCGGAAGAGTCGGAAAGGGCGTTGATCTCGGCCGTGTCGACCTCATCCCCGTCGAGGAAGCCGCGGACCTTGCCGAGCTTGAAGAAAAGCTTCTTCTGCAACTGGGTGGTGCCGACCTTGACCAGGCTCCAGGTGCGGATGATGTAGTCCTGGATGTAGGCCCGGATCCACCAGACGGCATAGGAAATCAGGCGATAGCCGCGCTCGGGGTCGAACTTCTTGACGGCCCGCATCAGGCCCAGGTTGCCTTCCTGGATGAGATCCATCATCCGCATCTTGTAGCCCCGGTACTCACCGGCGATCTTGACCACGAAACGAAGATTGGCGGTCACCAGGCGATGGGCCGCGGCAAGGTCGTCATATTTGCGATAGCGTTTGGCCAACTCGGTTTCCTCTTCCTGGGTCAACAGGGGAATCCGGTTGATCTCGGCAACATAGTGCGAAAAGGAATCGGTCTTGGCTAAAGCTAGAACATTTTCCATAGTTGAATCCACCTCCACAAAGAACTTATTAGCACTCCACCGTGCCGAGTGCTAATATACCATAAAAATTGCCGCTGTCAAGAAAAATGTCAGAAAAAAAGAAAAAAGTTCTTTAATTCCTGATAATTAGACCGCTCTAAGGCAATCACCGCGGTTTCCGGCAAAATTTTTTTCAGCCCGATTCGTCCCTGTCGGAAAACTTTACATAGACCGGCAAAACCCGGCCGGACTCCCGATTTCACCGCTCTCCAGCCACCCGAAAACGCCAGGTTCGCGCTAAAAAATCGACATCAACAGCAAACGGCCCCGGAAAACCGCCGCGGAGTGTAAAGATTTCCGACAACCGTCCTCCGGCCAAATTCCTCCGCTTTCTCCCCGCTCTCTAACAACATATTGATTTTACTGGCATTAGCTCCAAAAAGATCAAACCGGAGCAAAAAAAACGTTTGTCGGTTTTCTTTACACTATCTCTCCCGTAAAAAATTATCCTTTATTTTCGTATACTTATACGATGGAACAAACATTGCTTAACCTTTCAACCTGAGAGGGACACAACCACAAACAACTACCAGCAATGCCTAAGGAGAACAAAATGAAAAAATTTATCATGGGATTGACAATGGTCCTGGCGGCCTGCCTGATGGTCTCGGGCCCAGCCCTGGCCGACTCCATTGACCTGACTGGCACTATCAGGGATTTTCATGCCTACTATCCGAGCACAGCATCCAATCCAGATTTTCAAGGACCCATTACCGGCCTGACCACAGGCATAGTAGAAGGTGCCTTGGGGACAGACGGCACGCCGGTATATAGCTCCGGCCTGTACGGCGATGCGGGTGATTTTTACTATTGGTACCATAACGATCCAACTGGGTCCATAAACAAGTCCATAAATTATACTATCACTTTAAACGAAACCAGCCCTGGTATCTACGGCTACAGCAACAGTGCATTCTTTCCCATTGACGGCCAGCTCTTCGGCAACGAGAGAAACAACCACAACTTTCATTTTACCTACCAGTTGCATACCACTTTCACCTACCAGGAAGGGCAGGCATTCAGCTTCACCGGGGACGACGACCTCTGGGTATTTATCAACAAAACCCTGGCCGTGGACCTGGGCGGGGTTCATCCCGCTAAGACAGGGACAGTAAACCTTGCTGATCTTACCGGTCTCAGCGTCGGCGACACCTACGATTTCGACCTCTTCTTTGCCGAACGGCACACAACCCA
>WFRT01000323.1 GCA_015486445.1 Pseudomonadota bacterium
GACAACCCCAAGTCGGACCGGGATTATGTTTCACTCAACCTGAAATATACGTTCTAGAAATATAATCAACCAAGCTTTTCACGATGGAGAATGGAGATGACTGGAGTCAAAAGAATAAGAACAATCCTGCTGTTTGCAGCCTTGGCGGGGCTGCTGTTCGCCCCGGCGGCCTTCGCCAAGGTTTCGGCCGAAAAGGCCGCGCACCTGGGTCAGGATCTGACCCCCTGCGGGGCTGAAAAAGCCGGCAACGCCGACGGCACGATTCCCGAATGGACCGGGGGGCTGCAGAAGGTTCCGGCCGGCATCAACTTTAAACCGGGAACGAACCACCCCGACCCCTTTACCAAGGACAAGCCGCTGTTCAAGATTACGGCCGAAAATCTCGATAAGTACGCCGACAAGGTCACCCCGGGGATGCAGGCCCTGATCAAACGCTTCCCCAAGACCCTCTACCTGCTGGTTTACCAGAGCCGGCGGACGGCGGCCTTCCCCGACTGGTGGATTAAGCGTACCAGGCGCAACGCCACGTTGATCGAGTTGACCAAGGACAAACTCGGGGTCATCAACCATGGCGTGACCGGCGGGGTCCCCTTTCCGATCCCGACCTGTGCCGAAGAGGTGGTTTTCAACCATCTGCTGACCTGGCAGGGCCCCGGAAGCGAAGGCGATTTCCATCGGGCCAATGTTTTTCCCAACGGCAACCTGGTCCGCAACGCCGGCGGCTACGTCTGGATGATGACTCCCTGGAATGTCGAAAACCTGGACGCCAAGCACTGGGACGGCATCTATTTCGATCTCATCACCAAGCAGGAGGAGCCGCCCCGGCGCAAGGGCGAACTGCTGCTCGTCAAGGACCCCCTGAACCAGTCGAAACATCCTCGGCTCGCCTGGCAGTACCTGCCCGGACAGCGCCGCGTCCGCCGAGCCCCGACGGTCGCCTACGATACCCCCAATCCCGGCTCCAGCGGCGAGGATACCTACGATGACGCCTTCATGTTCAACGGCGCTCTCGACCGCTTTGACTGGAAGATCGTCGGCAAAAAAGAGATGTATATTCCCTATAACTGCTACAAGGCGGACCTGGTCCCGGAAAAAGAGCTGTTGTTCCCCAACCATCCCAATCCCGCTGTCATCCGCTGGGAACTACACCGGGTCTGGGTCATCGATGCAACCCTGAAAAAGGGCAAACGCCACATCTACGGCCGGCGCATGCTGTATATCGACGAGGACTCCTGGAGCGTGGTCCTGATGGATATGTACGACCGGCGCGGCAAGTACTGGCGCACCCGTTACTCATTGATGAAATCGCGCTACAACCTGCCGGCAGTCGTCAAGAACGCGGAATATGAATTCGATTCCACCCGTCCCGACTATACCATCGTCAAAGAACTGAACAACTGCGAACACCCTATGCGTTACGACGTGATCATCCCGGACAGCAATTTCACTCCCGGGTGGCTGCGGCGCCAGGGTCGTCGTTAACCTGTAATCCTTTGGTCCGAAGTCCGATGGTTCGGGGGGCTTTACCCCCCCGGGCCGTCCGGAGGAACGGGAAAAGATGGAGATAAAGTTGAATAAAAGCAAAACCCCCGGGGGCAGCTGTTTTTTCAGGTCCGGCCTGATCCTTTTATGCCTGCTGTGCGGCCTTGTGGGAACCTCCCGGGCCGGGGATTTCCTAAAGCAGGAGGCTTTCCCGAGCAAGGCTCCGGCAAAGGCGGCGATGATGGATATTACCCGGGCCGGCGACCGCCTGGTGGCGGTCGGTGAAAGAGGGATTATCATCTATTCCGACAACCAGGGGCGGAGTTGGAAACAGGCCCGGGTGCCGGTGCGGGTGACCCTGACGGCGGTTTATTTTTCCAGCCCGGACAACGGCTGGGCCGTGGGCCATGAAACCGTGGCCCTGCACAGCCGGGACCATGGGGAAACCTGGGAGAAGGTGATTGACGGCTACAAGGTCAACGACCAGATGGTTGCGGCCATGGAAAAGATAGTCAAGGATAAGCACCAGCTGCTCGACCAGGCTCCGGAGACGGAAAAAGATGCTTTAAGGCAGTCTCTCGAAGATGCCGAAACCAATCTCAGGGGTTTCCAGGATACGAGAAAGGAAGGCCCGACCCAGCCCTGGCTGGATGTCTTTTTCGCCGGTCCGGACCAGGGCCTGCTGCTCGGCGCTTTCGGGATGATCATGAGCACGGCTGACGGCGGCCGGACCTGGACGCCACGGCTGGACCGGATCAGCAACCCCATGGGCTATCATTTCTACAGTTTCAGCCGGACCCGCGATGCCTGGTTTATCTTCGGCGAGGCCGGCAGCCTCTACCGCTCGGTCGATGCCGGCCAACACTGGGAAAATCTTGAATCTTCCTACGAAGGCTCTTTTTTCGGTTCGCTGGGCAACCCCGACAGCAACCTGATTATGGGATTCGGTCTGCGGGGCAATCTCATCATCTCCCGCGATAATGGTCAGAACTGGCGCCACCTGCAGCTGGGGACCGAGGCTCTCTGCGGGGCGACGATCATGTCCGGCGACTACTTCGTCATTGTGAGCATGGGCGCCGGGATCTATCTCGGCCGGGTGAACCAGGCCGGAATCCGCAGTCTCAAAACCGGATTCCCCGCCTGCATGGCGGTCGCCGACGCCGGCGACGGCTACGTGGTCCTGGCCGGACTTAAAGGAGTAAAAAGAATGAAGGTTGATTACCAGGCTGGAAAAGAGGTGAAATAATGGCACACGGAAGTCATGATCCCCAGGCGGTTGAGTGTCAACAGCCGTCTTTGATCGAGCGTTTCATTTTCAGGTTTCGTGCGCCCCTCCTGGTGGTGCTGGCTCTGGCCACGCTGGTCCTGGGCTATCAAGCCACGCATCTCAAGCTGGAAGCCAGCTTCGAAAAGATGATCCCGGCCTATCACCCCTTTATCCAGAACTATCTCAAACACAAAAACGAGCTGAAAGGACTGGGCAACGTCGTCTGGATCTCGGTGGAAAACAGCCAGGGCGATATCTTCGATCCCGATTATCTCAA
>WFRT01000324.1 GCA_015486445.1 Pseudomonadota bacterium
GTACGCTGGAATCTGCGCGAAAACCGGGCCGGCAAGGAGATGGAAATCGCCTGGCTCAAGGGCCTGGTCGGTTTTCTCAACACCAACGGCGGCGTCCTGCTGCTCGGGGTCGAAGACGACGGTACTGTCTGCGGTATCGAGCGTGACAACTTTGCCAACGACGACAAGTGCCTGCGTCATATCGACAGCCTGATCAGCACCCACATCGGACTCGAGTTCTCCCGCTATATCCAGTTTGCGATCGTCGAGGTCGACGGCCTCAAGGTGGTCGAGATTCGGGCCCGGGTCTCCGAGATTCCGGCCTTTCTCAAGAAAGGCGACAGCGAAGAGTTTTTCATTCGCACCGGTCCCGCCAGCCGCAAACTCAAACCAAGCCAGATTATCAAGTACCTGGCCAGCCGCCAGCGCGAAGAGTAGGGAAACCATTCCGGTCTCGGGTCGGGGGCGGCCCGCCGGTCAGCGGTGCGACTCCTGCCCGCGCTTCTAACTTCGCGGCCCGATTTCCCGGCGGCTTCGGCAGCGCTTCGCCGCCACCTCGACTTTTCCCCTTCTTTTTTTCTTCGTATATTTTATGCCGGCCGGCGTCTAAGTCGCTTTTCCCCGCTCGACTCGAGACAGGATTTTCATCAGCCAGATGAAGCCGACGACCGCGGCGACCAGGTTGCCGGCCAGGGCGGCGAGGGCGACGAGGCGGAAATCGGTGTGCAGGTAGAGCGTGAAGAAAGCGGCCAGCGGCAGGGACACCGCAAACAGCCGGGTCAGGTTGATGACCAGTCCGGGCAGGCTCAGGCCCAGTCCCTGGAGGGCCCTGATCGAAGTGATGGTGACGGCGATGAAGGGGTAGCTGAAGACCTCCAGCTGGAGATAGCCGGCGGCCAGGGTCAGGGGCTGGGGCTGGTCGGTGAAAAGGCGCAGGAAAGATCCGGGAAACAGGAACATCAGCAGCCCGCTGGCCAGCGCGAAACTCAGGTTGACCAGGATCGTGAAACGGGTAACCCGGCGCAGCAGGCTGAATTCCCGGGCCCCGTAGAGAGTCCCGGCCAGGGTCAGCAGGGCGATGGCAAAAGCCACCATCGGAATGATCACGGCACTGTCGAGCCGGGTGATGAGTCCCAGGGCGGCCACCGTGGCGGTGCCGTAACCGGCAATCAGCCGGTTGACGCCCATCATGTAAAAGGCCATCAGCAGCATGGTCAGGCTGGCCGGCAGGCCGAGGGCGAAGATTTCCCGGATAAGGGCCGGGGAGAAGCGCCAGTTTGCGGCAACCAGGCGCAATCGTGAGCGTTTGTGCAGAAAGCGGCAGGCGGTGGCCAGGCCGGCGGCCAGGGCCAGGTTGGTGGCGATTGCCGCGCCCCGGATGCCGAGGCCGAAAACGAAGATGAAAAGCGGATCGAGGGTCAGGTTGAGAAACAGCGTGAGGAACTGGACCTTCATCGGCGTCAGAGTGTCTCCCTGGGCTGCGAAGGTGCTGTTGACCGCGTACATCGGGAACATCATGAAGACCCCGGCGGCAATGATCTGCATGTAGGAGCAGGCCAGTTCCTTGACCTCGCCGGTTGCCCCGAGCAGGGAAAACATCGGGTCCAGAAGGAGTTCGGTGAGCAGGAAAAGCAGCACCGCGCAGGTCAGCGAGGCGGCGATCCCGTGCAGGGCGGCGTTGGCGGCCGCTTTCTCATCGCCGGCCCCAAGCCGGCGGGAAACCAGCGAGTTGAGCCCGACGCCCATGCCTATATTGAAGGAAACCAGGGTGAAAAAGAGCGGGAAGGAAAAGGTCAGGGCCGCCAGCGGAGCGGCCCCGAGGCGGCCGATGTAGGCGGTGTCGACCAGGTTGTACATGGTCTGGACGACGGTTGCCAGCAGGGTCGGCCAGGCCAGGCGGAACAGGGCCTGCCGCGGCGCCCGGCGTATCTGTTCGAGGTGCGGGTTGATGGTGCGGGCCTTTTGTCAGAACAGGATCAGGTAGACCGCCAGGTAGCCGGCCGCCACGGCCAGCAGGTTCAAGTGGGCGTTGTTCTGGAAGAACAGGTCCCAGCGAAAGTACTTGATGGCTTCCCTGTCGAGGTTGTGGAAAGCGGGCAGGAAACGGTTTACCCGCCGGCAGTAATCCTCGTAGTCGGAGCCGAAGATTTCGATCAGGACGGCCTCTTCGCGTTCCACCCGGTTGATCATGTAGAAATAGTAGATGATGGTGAAAAGGATTGCCAGAAGCCAGCTTCCGGTGATGGCCACGGCTCCTAAAATGAGGAAGTAGCGGCCGATGTACATCGGGTTGCGGACCACCGCGTAAGGGCCCCGGGCGGCAAGTTCCTTTTTCTTGTTGAGCGCAGCGAAGCACCAGACCTGCAGTCCTTCTCCGATCAGGGAGATAAAGAGTCCGAACCAGAAATGCTGGGGCTTCATCAGAAAAACAAGGATGATGATGAAGACGATGGCCAGGGGCCAGCGGTAGGTCAAAAGTTTGTTCCTGAGTTCCGGGTCGTTGCAGAGATCGTTGATTTTGTTAATGATTTCATTCATTTTTGGGAGTTCCTTGGTTGACAAACTCGTAAAAAGTCAAAATATTCGATGGCTAAGTAAAAAGCTTCAGATGCAAGGCGCCCGAAACCTGAGGAATGAGGCGTACATACAGTACGCCGCAGTGACGAAGGTTGAAGGGGAACGCAGCAGATGAAGAGTTTTTACGACGCCATCTTGGTTGGCATGTGAAAACTTTGTTCAGCCTTGCGAGGCTGCGGAATATAGCATGTTCAGGCCGTTTCCGGCAAGTTGCTTGTGTTTTTTGGTCGAAGAGCTGAAATCCGGCAGGAAAAATTATACTTTCAGCCCGGGGTAAGGGGTTGTGACCCGGCCGCCAGGGCGAGTTCATGGCGGCGGCGCTTTTCCTCTTTGGGAAGGAAGGATGCGGCCCGGGCGGCCAGGGCGGAAAAAGGTTCGGGCAGACAGGCGGCGAGGCGGGCCGCGGCGAACTCTTTTTCCGCCGGCGTGAGAAAAAGCTCGCAGTCCGCCCAGAACTGGGGCCAGGTCTTGCGGGCCGCCCGGCGCCGGTTCCGGGGACAGCGCTGGACGTCGAGCAGGTAGAGTTCGGCCGCTTCCGGA
>WFRT01000325.1 GCA_015486445.1 Pseudomonadota bacterium
CAGCTCATGGCAATCATCGAAAACCGGCTGGCCGGATTCTGCGACCAGGCGTAGCGACCCGCCGGCCGGGTTCGAGGCGCGGCCCCGACACCTGCGGTGGTCCCCAAAAACCTGGACAAAGTGCCAAGCTCTGAATCACCCCCCATTGAAAAGAAGTGAATCATGAGCAACACTGTCTTTGCCTTAAAAGGTTGCTCCACGTCGGGATTTGGCGGCCGGCCTGATTACTTCAACCAGTTGTCGCCGTGGTACGGATCTCTTTCCGGGCTGAAATAGTCGTCTGGGCTACCCTGGTATCGATCACGGCAATTGTCCCGGTCATGCCCGTAAATCGGCGGCGGACACGGGGCGCAGCGGTCGTTAATGTGCGACAGATAGGCGTCCCGCATTCTCTGCTCTTCCAGTTCTATCCGGTCCCGCCTGGCCCGGTCGACCTGCTCTTGCAACCAGCGCTTTTCTGCCTCTCTTCTCTGATCGCCCTCTCTGAAAATCCGGCGAATAAACTCATCGGTACTCTCAGCCCGGCATGGTGCAACAACCAGCGGCACGGTAATGGCGGCGAGCAGTGTTAATATGATGGCGGCGGCCAGCGTTCTCAGTAGTTGAGTAAAACACCTCATTTCATGCCTCCTTTGGGCTTTTTGGCCCAACCTCTCAAGGGTTTCTTCTGCTCCTCCTCTTCTCCAGAACTTTCAGTTCCTCCGGCAAATTGATTACCGGCTCAGTGTTGACTATTACAATCCGTTTATTCCAGGTATCCAGCAGTGACGTTCTCGATGTTTCAATCCACGCTCCGCGAGGGGGGCGACGTTGTATGGGCGTAATATTTTTTCATTTCCAATATCTGTTGGTCATCATCCCTTTTTAAGTGGTGTTAAAAGCAAGGCAAATAAACCGTAATTTCCGTGCAGCTTACTTTTTCATCTCAGATTGTGGCACATTGTTCAGTTTTTGAGGACCACAGCAAAGCTCTTCTCCTTGATTGAGATGGCCACTTGTTTTACGCAAAATTGGCCCCCCAGTCATCATCACTGATTCCAGCCAGCATTTTTTTGTAGAGTTCGGCCAGTTTTTTGGCGGCGGGTTGGCGCGATGCGGCCTGGTTGAGCGCTTTTAAGGTTTTTGCATCAAAAAGCTGTCCCACCGATGACCGGCTCAACCCGAGCAGGAGGGCCAGAACAATTATTTCTTCGGCAAGATCCGGGTCAAATTTAAGCCCTGCCTCTTCGATTACGGCCAGAAATTTGTCTGGCAGGCCGCAATCAAGCAGGTCTTTGAAGTCTTTGAGTTGTAAACTCCGGCGGAAAGGCCAGGAGTGCCGCTGGTTGCACTTTTCTATGAATTCAGCGGGTGTGGTTTGCAGCCGTAATTCATCAGTTACTTCCAGGCAAAAACGGACTTCGCCGACGGTTTCAGCTGGCAAAGATCTGCGGATGAAACAGGGGGGCTCGCACATATTTGGAGCACTCTCCAAAATTACGCTGCCGGTCCCGCCCCAGCCCGCGGCCAGGGTCTGCGGGACTTTTCGCAGTTGGGGCAGCTCGCCGGTTTTTTCCCGGCCGGTCTGTTCATCGACAACCAGGAAATTGGTCCAGGGGCTCAATAGCTGGTACTCGACCGCCAGCTTTGCGGCTTCATCTTCTTCCATCTCTTTCAGGCTGCGATGGATAGCCATGCGGGTAATCGGACCGGGGGTGTTGCGCCCTGCAACCGGATTTTTCCGATTGTCGAGACTTACGGTTTGCGCAAAGGTTTTGCCGTCAACCAAAGTCATTGTCAGGGTTACCGGGCCTTCCGGGAGCTCAGCAAAGAGGGCAAAACAGTGTAAGGTGTCGCCGTCATAAACGGCTTTTATAATTTGCGGAATCTTTTTTTTCGGGGATATTGGCCACTCAATTTCGACTTTATCCGCTTTAGGCAGATATATTCTTTGGCAATGACGAACTATTTTGTCGGCCATCTGTTCACGCGGAGCAACCAGTTCACAAGCGCCATCGGTTTCAGCCGCCAACTGTTGCACAAAGCTTTCCGAAACCGCACTGCCAACTCCTATTGTAAAAAAACGGTGGCCCGATTCACGTGCGGTTCTGACGATTTTATCACCTTCCCAAACTTCACCATCTGTGATCAGCAAAACATCCTGGGGGATTGGCGGCCCGGTGATCTCAATTGCGGTTTCCAGGGCCTGTTGCATCTCGGTTCCGCCCATATCAGCATCGATACTGCGCAGATAACGCCGGGCACGGGTAATATTTATTTTGTCTGCCTGAACCTGTTTGTTGAAAAGGGCTTTGCTGGTACTGCCGAAGGTTACGAGATTAAAAAAATCTTCCGGCCGGAGCAGATTAAGGATATCGTTGATGGCCTGACGCGCCTGGGTCATAGAGTCGCCAGCCATTGAACCGGAACAATCTACGACAATTTTGATACTTTTCGCCGGTACTTTTTCGGGTACGGGAAGTTGTGGCGTGAAAGAGGCCAGAGCGACATACCCGGCAATCGGGTCATGCTCAATTATAATGCTGTCGTGGTTTTTTCGGGAGCTTCGGATGTTCAATACGAAATCCCGATCCATGCAGGCTTTGCCGGTGGCCAGCCGGACAACTTTTCCGGGGCCGGATCGACTGACGGAAATGTTGTGCGAAGGGCTTTCAAGCTCGGCTTCCGCCAACACTCCAGTGAAACTTATCTCAAGTTGAAAACGATTTTCTGACAACATTTCGGATTCCGGCAGCTGGTGCGGTTCCAGGCCGGCTTCCTCGGGGTTGCCGTAGCGCGGGGCGATGGTGGTGGGCAAAAAGTAGCGAAGTGATTCGCCCTGGCAGGTATAAAGTTCGGCAAAAACAACCACTACGGAGATCTCTTCACCAGCCATAATATTACCGACATTCATGGTGTACATGCCGGGTTGTAACTGCTCAAGCATTATGCTAGTGTCGCCTTTTACGATTGCCTCCTCATACTGTTCTTCAGCCGATTTTTTTTCAACAATAAGTCCCCGCAGTTCTCTTTTACCGATGGTGACTCTCAAATCCAGCAGAACTGCTTTCGATGGCAAGGGAAAGGTGTAGACTGCTTCGATTGTTTTCTGTTCAGAATTAAGATAGGTCTGCGTTATGGATGACTGGCAGAAAAGGTTATCAAAGGCGGATTTAACTTTGACTGATTGCAGTGGAATATTTGTGTTGGTATTCGTGAACAGCCCAAATTGATCTGCGGGTTCGACCATATACATATCAGTTGCCTCCTGTCTTGTTTTTTTCATATTGAGCCAGCAGCGTACGACACAAACCGCGGATCTGCTCCGGGGTCAAACCCGAACGGTTAGGCTCGATATGCAGTTCTATACCATCGCTGATTAATATGTGGCTCCAGACTTCGATTGAGCCGGGCCGCTGGGGGCGGGGTGGTGGAACCGGGAGTCCTGAATCAGACATTTCAGTTTCACTTGTAAGCAGTTCCTGAATCCGTTCAAGGCTTAAACCCGCCGCTTTCCATTTTCGAACAGCTAGAAGCTGCTCAAGATGTTTATGCGTATAGTAGGAACCTTTGCCGGTACCTTCCGGCCGGTCAACCAGGCCCTTCTGCATATAGAAGCGGATTTTCCGCTTGCTCATCTCAACCAGGGCACAGAGTTCATCCAACGTAAAAGTTTTAGATTCATTTTTCATGACACCTATTATTAACATCTTTAGTGTTAATGTCAAGAAAAAAGTTTCCGGCCGAGAATAAATACATGATAAGATGAGTTGTTGATTACCGGAAGAAAGAGACCAGCCCGCAATTTCAGGGGCCTTTTCAGGGGCTTTCATGAGATGACAGGTTAATGTTGTTCAGTAATATCGAAAGGATAATATCGCTATGCTTGAAGTCGTCGTCCGCACCACCCATCTCGACGTGATGGGTCATGTCAACAACGCCAAATACGTGGAATTTCTGGAATGGGGCCGCTGCGACGAGATTGAAAAGCACGGCATCGACCTTCTGGCGATGATCAAGGAAGGACTGGGTTTTGCCGTGGTCAATCTCGACATCAATTTTCGCCGCGAGGCTTTCCTTGGCGACCAGCTGTTGATTGAAACGGTTTTCAAGGAGGTGCGCAACCACAAGATCGGCATCCTCGAACAGTCCATAACCCGCAAACAAAGCGGAGAGCTGCTCTGCGACGCCCGGGTAACCTTTTTGATCTTCGATCTCAAGGCCCACAAGAGCATCGCCATGCCGGAAAACCTCCGGCGCCTGCTCCCGGAAAACCGGGAGCAGAAAGAAGAGCAGGAACAAAGATGAAAAAGGCCGGCTCGAATCCTTGTTCGCCTGCGGAGGAACTCGTTGTTTATGGCCGGCGTCTGCTCTCAGACCGTTTGACTACCGGCACCGGCGGCAACCTGAGCCGAGCCCGGCGGGAGGATAATCGGGTGTTTCTCACCCCGTCCGGTATTGCCTACGAACAACTTTCGGCAGCCGCCATCTCCGTCATCGACCTCGACGGCCGCCATCTCGCGGGCGAAAAGCCTTCCAGCGAATGGCAGCTGCACCGGGAAATCTACCGGGCCCGGCCCGAAGTCAACGCCGTGGTCCACACCCACTCCCCTTTCGCCACCACCTTCGCGGTCCTCAACCGGCCGATTCCGGCCTGCCACTACCTGGTCGGGGTCTGCGGCGGCAATCAAGTCAGGGTCGCCCCTTTCGCCACCTTCGGAAGCATGGAACTGGCCCGGCTCACGGTCACCGCCCTGGGCTCGGAAAACTGCATCCTGCTGGCCAACCACGGCCTGATCGCGGTCGGGGAGACCCTGGCCCGGGCCTACAGCACCGCGCTCTACATCGAAGAGGCGGCCGAACTCTACTGGCGGGCCCTGGCCGTGGGCGAGCCGGTCATCCTGTCGTCGGAAGAGATGGAAAAGTCCCGCAAACAACTCGGCATCTACACCGGCAAGCCGGACATAAATCGCCCCCCGACCTGAAACCCGCAGGCCCGGGCCGGTTAAATTTCCAGTTGCAATCCGGCCCGCTTTGCTTTATGCAGAAGCCCGTCAATTTCACCAAACCGAGACCTTAGAAGCAAAAGAGACCTGGAACTGCCATGGAAACCATAAACCACTACCTGACCCTGACTCCGGTACACCAGGCCGGGGCAGTCGCTTTGCTGAGCTTTCTGGCGCTTCTGGCCGGAAGTTCCCTGCTGGCTTTTTTCGCCGAATTCAAAACCGACACCGGCGCCCGGGCCGACTATTCAGTTTTAAGCCAGAAGATCAGCGGCGCAGCCCTGATCTGGGTCATCATCCTGGGACTTGGCGGCGGGGTTATCCTCTTCCTGCCCGGGTGGAACGCTCCCGGCTCCCCCCCGGAGCTTAAAATCATCGCGGCCGGCAGCCTGATGGCCCTGGTCTTTTTCCTGCTCTACCATTTCACCTTCCGGGGGCTTAAAATCAGGTTTCTGCACTCTTTGCCGGCCCTGGCCGCGGCAATCTGCGCCCTGGCCGCGGCCGCCTGGTGGTACCTGCCCCACACCTGCGGGGCCTGGTTTGCAACCGGCGGCCGTCTGCTCAACAGCGATGAGATCATCAAATGGTGGCTGGGCCGGGAAGAGGTTGCCCGATTCATCCATTTCATTCTCAACGCCATCGCCCTGGCCGCCATCCTTTTCCTGTTCGCCAACGCCCGGGAAAAAGAAAACCGGCGCAAACAGCCCCGGGAGTACTATTTCAAGGCCGCAACCTTCGGCGAAGCCTGGCTGATCTGCGTGGTGACCCTGGAACTGATACCGCTGGCCTGGCTCTATTACAACCGGACCCTGGCCTTAGGCGTAAGCCTGCTGCACGCCCCGGAAGTCTACTGGCTGGCGGCCATCCTGGTAATTTTCCTGCTCGGCTGGCTGCTGCTGCTGAAAATTGTCCTTGACGGCCTGGTCAACCGGCGGGCGACCCTGATCATCGCGATCATGTTTTTCCTCGGCCTGGGACTTTTCCAATTCGGCCCCCTGTATCACCCCCAAACCCACGCAACCGCGAGCCGGCAATTGCGGGCAAACCCGCCGGCCCCGGCAGTTTTACCCGAAAACCGGAAAAGCGAAAACTCGGCGACGCCAGCCCCCTCAACCACCCCCGCGCCTCAAACCCGGCCGGACGGCACCGAATAATTCCTTTTAAGAGTTTTTCCCCAGCCGTAAGCACAAAAAAACCGGCCTCCGTCATGGAGGCCGGTTTTTTTCGGATCCGCCGGCGCTCTCCCGGCGCAAACCCTTTGTACAACGGCAATCAACCGCAGTCGTAACTATTCAGCTAAATTTCATCTCCCCTCTTTCAGGAGTGGGCGGGGGTGGTTTTTCTGAGCGGTTTCGGAAAGATTTCGTCGTTTTTCCCAGCGAGCGGGAGCCTATAAGCATTGCAACTGTCTGAGCGTAAGCGAGTTTTGCAAGGCGGGCGTAGTGAGCGTAAGGAAAAACAGAAATCTTAACGCTTAGCGAAGAAAAGCCACGGCCGACCCTGTATTCGGCTGAATAGTTACCCGCAGTCTACCATTCCACCAGGTCTCCCATCATCACCCGGCCGCTGACTATCCGGGCCTCGGCATAATCGAAGCCAAAATTACGCAGGATTTTTATCCGGCCCCGGGGCTGGCCGGCAACATAGCCGGCCCGCATTCCGGTCCTCGGGTCGACAACCACGTGTCCGGGGGTCAGGACCTCAAGTTCCCGGCCCGGGGTCAGGCCGCTCAGGTATCCGACATTGAGATAGGCCATCGCCCCCTGGACCAGGAAAACCTTGCCCTGGGGACGGGCCTGGCTGACCACCGGCCGCAGCAGATTCAAAGCCTGGTACAGGCAACGGCCCATGGCCTGATCGATCTGCCAGGCCGCGGTCACCTTTTCCCGCACGGTCCGCCGGGGAAAGCGGGTTCCGGCATAGCTGTCGACAACAAAGAAACTGAGCTCGACATTGCCGGGAAAAGTCATCGGCAAATGGGCTTCTTCAAGGAAAAAAAGGTAGCGGCTGCCGGGGTATTCCCCGAGAAAAGTGGCCACGGCCACGGGGTTGTTCAGGGCTTCGCGATAACGAAAATTATTCAGCACGGCCTGCAGTTGAACCGGGTCGAGATAGATGTAACCCAGCGACGCCATCACCGAGGGCGCCGCCCGGAGCAGGGCCTGCGCGGCACGGGGCGGGGCAAAACCCGAAGCAAACAACAGGCCAGCCTTGGGCCGCCAGCGACCGGCCACCGAGCCGTTAGCGCCGACCTGCTGTTCGAGCCGGCGCAAACGTTTCTCATAGTCGTCCTGCTTCTGCTTTTCGGGACTGGCGCCCTTCTCCTTATCCCCGCGGAGCATGGCGCTGATATTGAAACTTCGCTGTTCAATCTGTCCCTTGCGAAAATCATCCCCCGAAATCAGGCTGGGGGACATCGTGAGCATCCTCTCCTGGGCCGGAGTCAAATTGTTGAAATCGACATCGCCGGCCTGGCCCGCAGTTGCCTGAGCGCACAAAACGACTGCCGCCAAAAGAATAAAACCGGTGCGGAATTTTCTGCCGGTCAGCCCGAAACTTACAGGAAAAAACATTCCCAACCCTTCCCCCGACAGCCTGGAAGCTTAAACCTTATCCAGTGCCGGTCAGCAACAAACCCTTTTTTTACAACCCCCAAAGAAAAAGGCATCCGGGCCATTGCAACAATGGCCCGGATGCCCACCAAATAGCATAATCGACAGGTTTCCGCAAACCGGGTGAACCCGTCCCGGACGAACCAGGTCTAGAAGTTCCAGATCAACTCAAAAGCGAGCCGGGTGGCGACATCGTCTTTCTTCTTGCCGGAGTAGGCTTTGGTGATATCGTCAACCACGTCGCCGGGGAAGAAAAATGAGAACTGCCCCTTGATGAACATATTCTTGCTGAGCGCCAGAATCGTCTCGTTGTCCCACTCGGTGCCGAGGTAGCCGGAATCGATTTCGTGGATCGAGCCGTCGTAGGAAGGCATCCGGAAATCTTCATTGTATCTGAAGACATTGACATTGGTCTTGTAAATCAGGAAACGTTTCGGGGCTGTATTGAGGCCGATACTGAACATCGTCAGGCCGGGGTTGTCGCCACGGCCGTTACCGGTGCCGGCAAAGTTCTCGAGGCCGCCGGTGGCAACCGGGGTACCGGAGCCGTAAAATTCCGGCAGGTAGCCGTAGAGAACGGAACCCAGAACCATATTGGTATCACCGATAATCGTGTTTTCACCACCCCAGTGCGAGGAGAAGCGCTGCAGGTTGTCGACCCCGGTGTAACCTTCAAGCTTGTCGTCGGTGGGATCATCGTCACCGGAGGTATACATAACCCCGATGTGGGGCCGGAACGTGAATCCGAAATATTCCTTGAGTTCAAACGCGAGGTCGCCGGCCAAGGCGTAGGCCCGGATATCGTAATCGTCTTCGAAATGCTCCCCGGTCTGGTAGTCAACATACTTTCCCAACCCGGTGTTGTCGGCGGTACCAAACTGGTAGACGCCCTCGAAGAACGGCCTGATCATGCCGAAATCACCCTGGTAATAGAAGCCGATATGATGGGAATTGGTATCGGCCTTGGGCATCTCATCATTAAAATAGTTGTTGGTGAGACTGAAATCGGCCTGATCCAGCAGATGCTGGCCGCCCAGGAGCTTGGCCGAAGTGCCGGCTCCGGCCACCAGGTCGATGGCCGGGGCGGCGGCCTGAACCTTGGCCGTATCGAGTCTGCCGCCTTCGATCCGGGTCGTGGTCGAGCCGTCGGTGCCGTGCTCGGTTATAACCTGGCCACCGACCACGATCCCCGGAACCAGGGGATTGAGAGCGTAGGCCTGGGTGTTGAGTTCATTTTGTTTGCTGCCCAGTTTCTCATTGACCGCACTGCCGAACAAAAAATTCTGCAAAGTGTTGGCGCGAATGTTGCGAATCCGATCGAAGGCATACATGAAACGCACCCGGTTTTTTTTGTCGACATGGTAGTCAACCGCCACCGAGTAAAGATCGCGGTCATCATCATGGTTGCCGCGTCGCAAATTGCTGATCTGCCAGTCGTTCTCTTTGAGCTTGTGATAACCGAAATGGAAATCGACCTTTTCGCCGACGTTACCGGTCATCCAGAAACCGGGGTTGTCGTCGCCGTAAATCAGGCCGCCGCCATCGAAGGCATCGAGCTCATAAACGTCCCAGCCGGCATGCAACCGCAGGTTCAACGACTTGGCAAACGGCATCAAAACCGTGCAGTGCAGCCGCTCGAGACCATAGTTGCTGTTGCTTTCCTTGATATCGACCACGCCGGGGTCGTCGTTGCCCCGATCGTCTACCACATGGTTGTCGACGACGCCGTCAAACTCGAGACAGGCGTAGAAACTCCAGATCTCGTCGTTCGGCATGGCGTTGAAGTAGAGCTTGTTCTCAACCCGTATATAGCTGTTGGAAAGCCAGCCGGCCTCGTTGGGATGGTTTTGAAAGATGTCACCCGGCACAAAACTGTCAACGTCACCGAGTCCGAAATCGTAATTGTCTTCCATGGTCGGGATGATCCTGGTCAGGGCCCCGAAGCTCATCTGGATGTCGCCGGGCCGATGAACGTTGATACTCCCGGGACCGACGATTCCGGCCTTGGTGATGTCCTCGGCCTCTTTCCGCAGATCAGGTTTGGACGCGGCCCACGAAACCCCACCGCCCAGCAAAAGCAAACCTACCAGCAAGCCAACCAGTATCTTCTTCATAAGTTCTCTCCTCCCCAGGAAAATTGGATAGAATAAAATACCGCGTATCCGGTTAATTGGTGATAATTAAAATATTCTCATACATCAGCGAAAAAGGCTTGTCAAGCTAATTTATCCACAAAGCAAAACCGGGTTCTACCCCGCTGTCCGAAGCCGGTCGGAAGCCGGACAACAGGGCTTTACATTATGGTTGATGGAGGCTATAAAAAAGGGCGGGTTCCACTCTCGCTTCATTGACTGTCAATTCACCAATTTCCAGGGAGACGATTTTGCGCAAAGGAAGCTCTGTCCTGATTACCGGGGGAACCGGCTCTTTCGGGCGAAAATTTGTTGCCACGGTCCTTGAACATTACCCCGGAATCAGGCGTCTCGTGGTCTTTTCCCGGGATGAACTCAAGCAGTACGAAATGGCCCAGGAATTCCCGCCGGGAAAATATCGTCAATTGCGTTATTTCATCGGCGACGTCCGCGACCGCGACCGTCTCCGCCGGGCCCTGGAAGGCATCGACACGGTCATTCACGCCGCCGCCCTGAAACAGGTTCCGGCGGCCGAATACAATCCCTTCGAATGCATCAAGACCAACGTCATCGGCGCCCAGAACCTGATTGAAGCCTGTCTCGACTCCGGGGTCGGCAAGGTGGTGGCCCTGTCAACCGACAAGGCGGCTGGGCCGGTCAATCTCTACGGCGCCACCAAGCTCTGCTCCGACAAGCTGTTCGTCGCCGCCAACAATTTCCGCGGCAAAAAGGAGATCCGCTTCGCGGTGGTCCGCTACGGCAACGTCATGGGCAGCCGGGGCAGCGTCATTCCCTACTTTCTCAAGCAACGCGCCACCGGGGTGCTGCCGGTAACCGACCGGCGCATGACCCGCTTCAACATCACCCTTGAAAAGGGCGTTGACCTGGTGCTGGAAGCCCTGGAAAAGATGTGGGGCGGCGAGATTTTCGTCCCCAAGATCCCGAGCTACCTGATCACCGACCTGGCCGAGGCCATCGCCCCGGACTGCCGGATCGAAGAGATCGGCATCCGCCCGGGCGAAAAACTGCACGAGGAGATGATCACCCCGTCCGATGCGGTCAACACGATCGAGCATCGAAACGGTTTCATCATCCTGCCGGCAACGCCGACCTGGGAGCCCGGCGACCTTATGCGGGCCCGCAACGCGGCCCCCTGCCCGGACGGCTTTCATTACGACAGCCTCAACAACCCCAAACGGCTTTCGGTCGACCAACTGCGCGAACTGATCCGCCGCCACGTCAACCCGGATTTCAAGGTCTGAAATGGAACCGCCCTCTTTCATTCCCTACGGCCGCCAGGAGATCGATGAACACGACATCGAGGCGGTGGTCGAAGTCCTGAAATCCGACTGGCTCACCCAGGGCCCGGCCGGTGAACGCTTCGAACAGGCTTTCGCTGAATTTTGCGGAGCCCGCTTCGCGGTCGCCGTATCCTCGGGAACCGCGGCCCTGCACCTGGCCATGCTGGCGGCGGGCTTCGGGCCCGGCGACGAAGTTGTAACCAGCCCCATCACCTTCGTCGCCACGGCCAACGCCGTGGTCTACGCCGGGGCCCAGCCGGTTTTTGCCGATATCGACAAAGCCACCATCAACCTCGATCCCCGGGCCGCCGCGGCCCGGATCACCCCCCGCACCCGGGGCCTGATCCCGATCCATTTCGCCGGCCAGCCGGCCGACATGAAAGCCTTTTCCGAACTCGCCGGCAAACACAACCTGGTCGTTATCGAAGATGCCGCCCACGCCCTCGGCGCCACCTACGAAAGTGAGGGCAAACTTTTCAAAGTGGGGTCCTGCGCCCACAGCCTGATGACCATCTTTTCCTGCCACCCGGTCAAGCATATCGCAACCGGCGAGGGCGGGGTTATCACCACCAACGACAAGGCCCTGGCAACCCGGCTCCGGCGCCTGCGCTCCCACGGCATTACCCGCGACCCGGCGCGGCTCAAAAACAATGACGGCCCCTGGTTCTACGAAATGCAGGAGTTGGGTTTCAACTACCGGCTGACCGATATCCAGGCGGCGCTGGGGCTGAGCCAGTTGGGAAAAGCCCAACGCTTCATCGCCCGCCGCCGCCTGCTGGCGGCCCGCTACAACGAAGCCTGCAAAACCGAGCCCGCCATCCAGCCCCTGGAGCAGAGACCCGGGACCGACTCTTCCTGGCACCTCTACGTGCTCCGGGCCTGCGGAATCGACCGGCGAACCTTTTTTGCCGAGCTCCGGGCCGCCGGCCTCGGGGTCAACGTGCACTACATCCCGGTTCACCTCCAGCCCTGGTACCGGGAAAATTTCGCTTATGGTCCCGGCGACCTGCCGGCTGCCGAGGCCTACTACGAGCAGGCGGTCTCGATTCCCCTCTTCCCCGCCCTGACCGACGCCGAAAGTGAAAGGGTGATCAAAACCGTGCTCGAAACCGCCCGCCGCCTGCGGGAATGCGGCCGGCAGGAAAAGGAAAAATGAAACGCACGGCGATTGTCCAGGCCCGTACCGGCTCAACCCGGCTGCCGGGCAAGGTGCTCATGAAACTGGCCGGGAAACCGGTCCTGTACCGGGTGATCGAGCGACTGCGATGCTGCCGGGAACTCGACGAAATCGTGGTCGCGACCAGTGACCGGGAAAACGACGAAGCCATTGCCGCACTCTGCCGGGAACTCGAAATCTTCTGTTTCAGGGGCTCCGAAAACGATGTTCTCGACCGCTTTTTCCGCACCGCCCGAACGGTCGGGGCCGAAATCATCGTTCGTATTACGGCCGACTGTCCGCTGCTCGACCCCCGGCTGCTCGACCGGATGATGCTTGAATTTCAAAACCACAAGCCCCCGGTCGACTACCTGAGCAACACCTTGAAACGCACCTTTCCCCGGGGGCTCGATGCTGAGATTTTCACGGCCCGGGCCCTGGAAAAAGCCTGGCGTGAAGCCTCCCACCCGGCCGAACGCGAACATGTCACCCCCTACATCTACAACCACCCGGAAATTTTCCGCCGGGCCGGCTTCACCAACCCCGAAGACCTTTCGGCCCAGCGCTGGACCCTCGACACCGCCGAAGATTTCCAGCTGCTCAG
>WFRT01000326.1 GCA_015486445.1 Pseudomonadota bacterium
CATCCGCCTTTCCACATTGGTTAATTATGCTCAGGCTCTTGGTAAAAAACTCCGTCTCGAAGTAGCATAAAAAAAGCCCGGCCGGGATTTCCGGCCGGGCTTTTCACTTTTCATCAAGGGAGAGAACTCTCTCTAGCGGGAGAGAAATCAACCTTTTTTGCATTCATCCGGGAAATCAGGCGGGAAATCAGGGACACGGGCGGAAATCAGGGACGGCGGAAATCAGGCGGAAATCAGGGACAGACCACGTTTTTTGATTGAATTTATCCAGTCTTTGTATTACTGTCTCTTGCATGCCAAGAAGACCTCGAATTATAGCATCGGGCGTTCCGCTTCACATTATTCAACGGGGTAATAACAGACAACCTTGTTTTTTTGCTGATGAAGATTATCAGCTCTACCTCGACTGGTTGAAAGAATGTGCTCGAAACACAGGCTGTTCAATACATGCCTATGTATTGATGACCAACCATGTTCACCTCCTGCTAACTCCGACACAATCCGAAAGCGCGGCCCATCTTATGAAACAGCTTGGTCAGCGTTACGTTCAGTATATTAATCGAACCTATAAACGAAGCGGCACTCTTTGGGAGGGGCGGTTTCGTTCCTGTATTATCGAACAACAGAATTATCTTTTTATCTGTCAACGATATATTGAAATGAACCCGGTGCGCGCAAGTATGGTCACGTACCCCGAAGAATATCTCTGGTCAAGCTATCAGGTGAATGGCTTGGGAAAAAACTCTGACTTGGTGACCCCGCATACTCTTTACCTAGATCTTGGCCAAAATGACACAGAAAGACAGCTCGCGTACCGAGAGTTGTTTCGCAATGAACTGGAACCTGAGGGAGTTGATAAAATTCGTAAAGCAACAAATGGGAATTTTGTCTTGGGTTCTGATAAATTTGCCAAGGAGATAAGCGAAATACTCGGTCGTCGTGTCACCCCCGGCAAAACTGGTCGCCCAAGAAAAAGTAAAAAATAAAATCGTGGTCTGTCCCCGATTTCGGATTTCTGCCGATTTCTGGTCCTCTTCAACCTGCAAAACACTGCGTTCCCGATCCGGCAACAGCGGACAAACCGTTTTACCCACTATCCCCATATAGCATTCACTGTAACGAAAATTTATGGGAGTTTTTTGTAGACGTCTTTTCTATGTCCAACTTTTACGACTAAAATGACCAAACTATCATCATGAATTTCATATATTATCCGGTAATCACCAGACCGAATTTTATGAAAAGAATTATCCCCTTTCATCTTAGTTGTATTAGGGTCTGGCAAGTTGCATCCAAGCTCCTCAATTTTCTTTTTTATTCGTACCAAATCCCGCTTGGGGAATCGCTTCAAATCTTTCAGTGCAGCAGGCCGGAATTCTACAGAATACTGCATAAGCTAAAGTCCCAGTTGTTTCCATACATCTTCGGCAGAGATACTGTCAGCGGGTTCTGCTAGAGCTTTTTTAGCATCTTCAATATCAATATGATCTTCAATCTGTTGAAGCAGTTCAAGTTCATCTATAGATACCAAAGCGGCAACCTCCTGCCCTCTGCGGGTCAAAACTACCGGCTCTTTACCGTAGGCAACTTTGTTAACAATATCAGCAAAATTTTTTCTGGCTTCTGCGGTCGTAATTGTCGTGGTCATGTATAGCCTCCCTTTTTTCTCTTGAGTACGTATTGTACAGTATGTACCTGTAGATGTCAACTATAAGTCGTAAATTAAAAAAAGCGAAAGATTCTTGACACTACCATTCAGTTTATCCGCCTTTTATCCGGCGGCATAAAAAAGCCCGGCCGGGATTTCCGGCCGGGCTTTTCACTTTTCATCAAGGGAGAGAACTCTCTCTAGCGGGAGAGGAATCAACCTTTTTTGCATTCATCCGGGGGCTGAATGCCAACTTTCTTGGCCGAATGATCGCGGCCCAGGAAGTAGTTGGCCCAAGAGGAGGTATGGAAGAAGTCCCAGTTCGGCGGCGGCACCAGGTTGCCTTCGATCTTGCCTTCTTCGTTGTAGTTTTTGAGCCGGTCGTAGGCCTGGACCCAGACACATTTCTTCTCGTTCGGGTAGACCTCGCACCAGCCCTCGAAACTGCCGCCGCAGGCGCCGTTGCGCTGGTTCTTGGGACACTGCGACATCGGGCAGACATAGGCGACATCGGTCAGGGCGCAGTCACCGCAGTCCATGCACTCAAACAGCGCGACCTTCGACATGTGCTCCATGAAACGGAAGAAGCCGCCCTTGTCGGCGCTCTTGCTGATACCGCGCATCAGGCCGAAAAGGGCCCCCTTGGGCTCGAAGCAGACATTGTGCATCAGGCGCGAGAACTTGTATTTCAGCGGCACTTCGGGCCGGGCCGTCCGGGGAGATTCCTCGTCGGTGTTGAGACCGGTTTTTTCATCCTTCTGGAAGTAATAGAAACCGTTCTTCTGGGGGAAGTCGAACTTGGCGACCTCGTCCTGCCAGTTGGGATAGAGTTCCTCGCCCTTTTCGATGATGTAGAGGGCATCGTCAACCTTCATGCCGTGACCGCCGATATGAACGCCGTCGAAACCCATGCCCTTCATGAAAGCATACATCTGGGCGCCCCGCAGCAGGCGGGCTCCCTTGCCCTTGTCGTCGGCCTTGCGCTCGCCATCGATGGTTTCAACCAGTTTCTTGGTTACCACGCAGCCGGGAATCATGTTTTTGCTCATGACGTTGGCGGCCCCGAACGGCAGGATGTAGATGTTGCCGATAAAGGGGATGTCGAAGCCGTATTTTTTCTTGATCTGGAGGACCTCGTGGATCTTGCGGGCATCGTAGCCCAGCTGGGTGACAACGAACTGGGCCCCGGCGTCAACCTTCTTCTTGAGCTTGTAGTACTGGACCATCTGCTCCGACTCGAGCTTCTTGAACGGGGAAACCGCGGCTCCGGCAAAGAAATGGGCCGGCTGCAGCTTGACCGTCGAACCCGGCTTCATCCCCGGGAACTCCAGGCCGTTGTTCAGGTCGGTGATCATTTCGAGCAGGTGGATCGGATCGATATCAAAAACCGGGCGCGAACGACCTTTGTAGCCGGAAACCGGGTAGTCACCGGTCATGATCAGGAGATTGGTCACCCCGGCCCGCTCGAGACCGTAAAGCAGGTTCTCCATTTCGTTGCGGCTTTTATCTTTACAGGTAAAGTGAACCAGGGGCTCGATCCCCAGCTTGGCCACTTCAACACCGAGGAATTCGGCCGAAATCGCCGGGTTACCCCCGGGATTGTCGGTAATCGTCAGGGCGTGGATCTTGCCGCATTTGGCCGCGGCTTCGGCGCTGCGCACCAGATCTTCCTGGCCTTTCTCTACGGCCCCGCGGCCCGGCACCAGCTCCCAGGTTACCGACAGCTCATCGGCGTGCAATGAATTCTTAAAAACGTCTCCCATGCCTGCTTCCTCCTTTGGTGATATGGCGACAGCCCCGTCATTGTCCCACCGGGCGTCATCATTGCTCCCGGGGGCTGCCGTGTCAGGCCATCAACCCGTTTCAAGGTTTATAGTCTTTGTATTTTGTCGACTGGCTGGATTAAATTTCGCGTCCCTCATACATTATTATCGGATAAAAAACAAGCCTATTTTAATCCCGCAGGCTGGCCGCCCGCAGATTACGCTGTTTTTTCAGTTCCATATCAATTTCAGTTTCCGGCAGCCGTCCCAGGGTTGCCAGGGTTGAACTTCTGACCCGGGCCCGGGGGCGGTGTTCATAAATGCGAAAACCGTTTTCAAAGAGCCCGAGACGCACGGCGGTGGCCGTCGAATAGGTTGTCACCAGCAAATCGGCGGCCCCGAGGCGCCGATACCCGGCGAAAAACTCCCGGGTCCAGAGCGACGGGTTGCAACGGGGACTGAAGGGGTCATGGAAAACAATGTCGACCGGTCCGGCCAGGCCGGCAATAAAGGCCCGCGCCTCGCTGACGACAACCTCGATGCGCAGTTTTCTGTCGATCCAGCGGCGCTGCCGGGCCAGGGCCCTGACCACCGGCCGCAAGGCGGCCAGTTCCGCCGGGTAGGGGAAGCTCTCGAGGCCGGCCAGCAGGGCGGCATCCCGTTCCGGGGACCACACCTGCAGGCGGCCGGCATAGCCCATCCGCTGAAGGAGCCAGAGGAGTACCAGGGTATTGTAGCCGAGCCCGAAACAGAGATCGAGAACGACCGCCTCCGGCCGGCCCCGGAGACGATATTCCCAGGCCGGTAATACGTGCTTGTGCAGGGCCTCGGTAAAAGCCCCGTCCCGGGTGGAATGATAATGTTCCCGAACCGCCTCGCAATACAGCGTCGGGCTGCCGTCCCCGGTCGTAACGATAGCCAAGTGCCCCCCCTGAAAACAATGGTCGGAGGGCGGAAAAATTGACAACGCCCCCGACCCGTGGTACCTTTATAAGATAGCTGAAAAATCACGCCTGAGCGGTGATTTTTGATGGTTTTTCGACGGTTTTGCCAAGCTGAAACCATCTTTTGCCAGGTTGGCACCATACTTGAACCCTGCAATTCAATGCAAGCGCAAAAGCCTAAGGAGAACATCATGAAATTGAAGCAGATCTCGATTTTTCTGGAAAACTCGCCGGGGCGGCTCTACGAAACCACCCGGGCCCTGGGCAACGCCGGGCTCAACCTGCGGGCCCTGACCTTGACCGAAGCGGCCGACTACGGTGTTTTGCGCCTTCTGGTTTCCGATGTCACCAAGGCCCGCCGGGTAATGATGGAGAAACAGTTCCCGGCCCGGATCGACGAGGTCGCCGCGGTCGAGATCCGCGACCAGGCCGGCAGCCTCGCCGACCTGCTCGAACCTTTGATGAAGGCTAACATCAGCGTTCGCTATATGTACGCTTTCAGCGGCTTCAAGGACGAGCGGGCAGTCATGATCTTTAATTTTTCAGACATTGACAAAGCCATCGAAATCCTCCAGGAAAACGGCCACCAGCTGATTTCAGCCGAGGCCTTCGGGATGCTCGAAGGCAGCGAATAAACGGCTTTAACTGCCAATTTTCCGGTTTTGCCCTTTTCCGCCAACCCCGGAATTTCACAGGAGAAAGTTAAGATGAGTGAACAGAAGGAGTTGAAAAAATTTGCCATCGTCGGCGCCGGCCCGGTAGGCTGTATCGTCGCCGCCTTTCTGGCCCACGGCGGCTATGACGTGACCCTGTGCGATATCGTTCCCGAACTGGTCAATGCCGGCATCGACCCGGGCCTCAGGCTCGACGGGGCCGAGAAGCTCGAAGCCAAAGTCAGCCGGGCGATCACCCAGGTTGACGAACTCGCCGACGACCCGCCCGACGTTATCATCATCACGGTCAAAGCCACGGTTCTCCATCTCATCGCTTCGGCGATAGAAAACTTTTTCCATGGCAAGATGTACATCGTCAGCTGGCAGAACGGGATCGACACCGAACTCGTTCTGGCCGAGACCCTGGGACGGGAAAACATCGTCCGGGCGGTGGTCAACTACGGCTGCGGCCTGGTGGAACCCGGCCATGTGCACATGGCTTTTCACCATCCCCCGCACTACCTCGAGGAACTCGACCCCAGCGGCCGGGCCGCGGCCGAGGGGATTGCCGCGGCTTTAAGCAAAAGCGGCCTGCTCACCGAACGCACCGACCACATCGTCGGCATGGTCTGGCGCAAGTCGATCATGAACGCCTGCATGAACCCGGTCTGCGCCGTCACCGGCCTGACCATGGCCGAGGTCATCCGCGACCCGATCCTCTTCCAGATCGTCGACAACCTGGTCAAGGAGGGCATCCAGGTGGCCCGGGCCAACGAAATTTCGCTCGGCTGGGACTACTACCCCTATGCCATCAACTACATGAAGACGGCCGGCAATCACAAACCTTCG
>WFRT01000327.1 GCA_015486445.1 Pseudomonadota bacterium
CTCCTCGCTGGTCGCGATCAACTCCCTGATGGCCATGGTCGGCGGCATCCTGGCCGGGATGCTGCTTTCCAAAAACGATGCCGGCTTCACCCACAATGGGGCCCTGGCCGGGCTCGTGGCGGTTTGCGCCGGCAGTGATCTTTACCATCCCGCCGGGGCTTTCGTGGTCGGCGGGATCGCCGGGGTGATCTTTGTTTTCGGTTATCCCTGGGTGACCGAAAAATTAAAGATCGATGATGTCCTGGGGGTCTGGCCCCTGCACGGCCTCTGCGGTTCCTGGGGAGGGATTGCGGCCGGCATCTTCGGGCTCGAGGTCATGGGCGGGCGCGGCGGCGTTTCCATCGTCTCCCAGCTGGTTGGCACCGGGGCCGGAATTATCTACGCTTTTACCTGCAGCGCCCTGGTTTACGGGGTTTTGAAAATGACGGTAGGGATCCGCCTGACGGCCCAGGAGGAGATGCTGGGGCCGGATCTGGCGATTCACCATGTCGAGTCCCGCCCGGAAGAGGCTTTATAGAATAATTGCGAAACAAAAGGAGAAAACGACGATGAAAATGGTCGAAGCGATAATCCAGCCGGACAAGCTGCCGGCGGTCAAAAAGCAGCTGCGTGACGCCGGGATTACCAAGATGACGGTTTTCCGGGTCAAAGGCTGCGGTCAGCAGATGGGCTACACCGAATCCTACCGGGGGCGGACCTATGAGGTCAACCTGCTGCCCAAGGTCTGCATCCGGATCGCGGTCAACGATGAGTTTGTCCAGAAGACGATCGACGTAATCATCCAGGCCGCCCGCAGCGACACCATCGGCGACGGTAAAATCTTTGTCTTCCCGATGGAGCAGTGCATCCGTATCAGAACCGGGGAAACCGGGGCCGAGGCGATTGGCTGAGGCCGGCCGGAATCGTTAAAATGTTCAAATAAAACGTTGTCGGGCTTGATTATTTTACGCTTGTATGCTTAAAGGCGGTGCAGATTATTCAGTTAAAAGCTGACTTCTGTTACCGGGAAGTTAATTTTCACGAGAAACGTAAGGAGAAGAAGAATGACCAGAGAAGAGATCCTGAAAATTGTCACCGAGGAAAATGTTCGTTTTTTTCGGCTCCAGTTTGTCGATATTTTCGGCATTATGAAAAACATCGCCATTCCCCTGAGCCAGCTCGAGAAGGCCCTGGACGGCAAGATGATGTTTGATGGCTCCTCGATCGAGGGCTTTGCCCGGATCCAGGAATCTGACATGTACCTGATCCCGGATTACGATACCTTCTGCGTTATGCCCTGGCGTGACAAGCAGGGGGTCGGCACGGCCCGGATCATCTGCGATGTCCACAAAAGCGACGGCACCCCGTTTGCCGGCTGCCCCCGGGTCAACCTCAAACGCGTAATGGCCGAGGCCGAGAAGCTGGGTTACCGGATGAACGTCGGCACCGAATGCGAGTTCTTCCTGTTCGAAGTCGACGAGTTCGGCCCGACCACCGAGACCCACGACAGCGCCGGCTACTTCAGCGTCGACGCCGAGGACGAGGGCATTGAATGTCGGCGCGAGATTATCGAGACCCTTGAATTGATGGGCTTTGAGATTGAAGCTTCCCACCACGAAGTCGCCGAGGGCCAGCATGAGATCAACTTCAAGTATGCCGACGCCGTGACCGCGGCCGACAACACCATTACCTTCAAGTGGGTGGTCAAGACCATTGCCAAATCCTATGGTCTGCATGCCACCTTCATGCCGAAGCCGGTTTTCGGGATCAACGGTTCCGGGATGCACACCAACCAGTCCCTGTTCGACCTCGAGGGCAACAATGTCTTCTATGATGCGAACGGGCCGCTGGAACTGAGTGAAACCGCTTACCAGTATATTGCCGGGGTGGCCAAGAACGCCCGGGCCTTCGCTGCCGTTACCAATCCCCTGGTCAACTCCTACAAGCGCCTGGTGCCGGGCTACGAAGCCCCGGTCTATGTTGCCTGGTCGGCCAGCAACCGTAGCGCCCTGATGCGGATTCCGGCCGCCCGCGGCCTCGGCACCCGGGTTGAAGTGCGCTGCCCGGACCCCTCCTGCAACCCCTATCTCGCCTTTGCCATGATGCTTAACTGCGGCCTTGACGGGATCAAGAACAAACTCCAGGCTCCGCCTTCGGTTGACGTCAACATCTTCGACATGACGCCGGAAGAAAAGGTTGCGGCCAATATCGACAATATGCCGGCCTCCCTCGAAGAAGCCCTCGAGGCTTTCAAGGCCAACCCCATCTCCCGTGAAACCCTGGGCGACCACATTTACGACAAGTACGTTGCCTACAAGCAGGAGGAATGGGACCGCTACCGCATCGCGGTGACCGATTGGGAGCTGGAAGAATACCTGAATATTTACTAGGAAGAGTTTTCATCGAATCAGCCGGGCCGGCAGTCCAGCCGGCCCGGCGTCTACCGAATTTTTGATGAAAAATGATTGACAACTCCATTCATCTCGGTTAATAAGGCTCTGCTTTTTTCAGAGCATTCCGGGCCATTAGCTCAATTGGCAGAGCAACTGACTCTTAATCAGTAGGTTCTGGGTTCGATTCCCCGATGGCCCACCAATAAAATCAAAGGCTTAGCTGACATTTGTTAGCTAGGCCTTTTTTGTTTTGTCATGCATTATCCCTGAAACTATACTTTTGACTATACTTTTTTGTTTGCCCTAGAGTTTCTGGGGTTCAAATGAATTCCGGGGTCGTCAGGTCAATCCGGCTTCTGAC
>WFRT01000328.1 GCA_015486445.1 Pseudomonadota bacterium
CTCTTATCCATAAAGAAGGGCACAGGCAGTCATGGAAAAATTTTTCAATCCCTCATCACTGGTGGTTGTCGGGGTTTCCGAAGACCCCGACAACCTGGCCCGGAATATTGTTGCCAACCTGATCGATTTTGCCTGGCCGGGGGAACTTTACCTGCTTGGCCGGCAGCCTGGCGAGTGCCTGGGGCGGCCGATTCTGACTTTATGGGACGAACTTCCCGAAGGGCTCGATCTCGCGGTTGTCCTGACCCCGGCGGCCACGGTGCCGGAAGTGATGCGCAACTGCATCGGCCGGGGGATCAAGAGGCTGGTCATTGAAAGCGGCGGTTTTGGTGAATTTTCATCGGATGGAGCCCGGCTTGAAGCGGAGATCAAGGCCCTGGCCAGGGCGCACGGAGTTCGTTTCGTCGGCCCCAACGGGATCAGCATCGTCAACCGGCACAACGGTCTCTGCCTGCCTTTCATGCCCCTGTCCCCCGCTGAAGTGCTGCCGGGAAGACTCTCGGTGATTTCTCAGTCCGGCGGCCTGGCCCTGACCTACATCGCCTGCGGCCGGCAGGAGAATGTCGGGGTCGCCAAGGTGATCAGCATGGGCAACAAGAGTGATCTCGACGAGCTCGACTACCTCGACTACCTGGCGGCCGACCCCGAAACCGGGATCATCGGTCTCTACCTCGAAAGCCTCGAGCGGGGCCGGGATTTTCTTGAACGGGCCGCCTTATGCGGCAAACCGGTGATCCTGCACAAAGCCAACACGGCGCCCGCCAGCCGGGAGATCGCCAAGTCCCACACCGCCGCCCTCGCGGTGGACGATGAGGTCGTTGAGGCCGCCTGCCGCCGGGCCGGTATCTGCCGGGTTTACTCCTTTGCCGATTTCATCAACGCCGCCAAGGCTTTCAGCCTGCCGCCGCTCAAGGGCGACCGGCTGATGGTGGTCTCGCGCTCCGGCGGCCACGCCGTGGTTACCGCCGACGCCGTTGCCGAGTGCGGTTTCGTCCTGCCCCCGCTGGGCGACGAATTCTCGGCCCGGATTGCCGAGCGTTTCCGGGCCGCCGTCATCCGGCTTACCAATCCGCTCGACCTGGGCGATATCTTCGCGATCGACTACTATGCCGAGATCATCGAAATGGTCCTGGCCCGGGAGGATGTTGACGGGGTGGTTTTCAACCATGTTTTCCAGGCCGGGCCCGAGCGCGAAGCGACCTCTCAACTGGTCCGCCGGGTTGATGAACTGGTGCGGAAATACGATAAGCCGGTGGCCATGGTGCTGTTTGCCCGAGCCGAGGCGGTCCGGACGGTGACCGAGAAAGTTGCCCTGCCGGTTTTCAGCGAGCCGCGGGACGCGGTCCGGGCCCTGGCCCGCTCCCGGCGCCGCAGGCGGTTTGTCGAGGCTGTCGCCACCGCATCGGAGCCCCTGCCGCCGGTCCCCCCTGTCAAACCCGAAGCGATCGGCCTTTACCGGGCGTGGTTTGCGGATGCCGCCCGGCGTGACGGCTATCTCTATCTTGACCAGGCCTTGAACCTGCTGGCCGCCTACGGTCTTCCGGTGGCTCCCTTCCACCTGGTCAGGGACCGGATGGAGTTGCGTGAAGCGGCCCGGGAGCTTGGTTTTCCGCTGGTCTTGAAGGTGGTTGCCGAAGGCCTGAGTCACAAATCCGACAGCGGCGGGGTGCTGACCGGGATCACTGGCCGGCGGGCTCTTGATGATGTTGCCGGGCTTTTGTTTGAACGCTTTGCTTCAACCCCGGGATTCTGCGGCGTCCTGGTTCAGAAACAGGTTGCCGTCGATATCGAGGTGATCGCCGGGGCCCGGCGGGACGCCTCTTTCGGTCCCCTCTTTCTCCTCGGTCTGGGCGGTATCTACGCCGAGATCTTCAGGGATTTCCAGTTGGAGCCGGGGCCCCTGGACCGTGGCCTGGTGAGCGCCATGATCGAGCGGCTGCGGGGAAAGAAGATTTTGCTCGGCGCCCGGGGCCGGGCCGGAGTCGAACGCCGACTGCTGTTCAAGGTGATGGCCGGATTGGAGGCCCTGATGAGTGATTTCCCCGAA
>WFRT01000329.1 GCA_015486445.1 Pseudomonadota bacterium
CTTTCAGGAGGGGGCGGGGGTGGTTTTTCTGAGCGGTTTCGGAAAGATTTCGTTGTTTTTCCCAGCGAGCGGGAGCCCATAAGCATTGCAACTGTCTGAGCGTAGCGAGTTTTGCAATGCGGGCGAAGCGAGTGTTGGAAAAACAGAAATCTTAACGCTTAGCGAAGGAAAGCCGCGCCCGACCCCGTATTCGGCTGAATAGTTACAAGAGAACTTCATGAAAAACAGGAGAGCCGTTTCATGATCAACGTCAGGGGCAGAATGAGAAGGGAACGGCAGCCGGCCCAGATCGACATGGCGCCGATGCTGGACATGGTTTTTATTCTGCTGATTTTTTTCCTGGTCACGACCTCGTTCGTTCGGGATGCCGGGGTCGAGGTCAACCGGCCGAGCGCGGTGACGGCCGAAGCCAGCCAGCAGAACGGAATGCGGCTCGGGGTCGATGCCCGGGGACATATCTTTCTTGACGGCGAGCGCATCGACCTGCGCAGTATCCGGGCCGTGGTCGAGCGTTTCCTGGCCCGCAATCCCGAGGGCAGCATTGTCATCGTTGCCGACAAGAAGGTGTCTACCGGCCTGACCATCAAGGTTCTCGACCAGTGCCGCCTGGCCGGAGCCCAGCGCATCGCGGTGGCCGCCGAGGCTCCGGGCCGCCGGTAGGGGGATATTCGATGAGCTGCGAGCAAACCCGCAAATCTGATCTGCTGCTGCTCATCGGCGGGGCCCTGCTGATCAACCTGCTGCTCGTTGCCCTGATTCCCATGCTCTTCAAAAAGGCCGGCCGGCCGCCGGCGGCAAGGATCGTAAGTCCGCCGGTTTTTCTGGTTCCGGCCCCGCCCGAGGCCCCGTCCGAAAGTTCCGCCCCGGCCCCGGTGAGTGAGCCGGAAACCCAGCCGCCACCACCTCTCAAGCTGCCGCCGGAGCCCCTGCCGGTGCCTGAAATCAATCCGGAGATCAAATTTTCCGAGATCAGGATCAACCCCCGGATCGAAACCTCGGTGGATCTGCCTCGGCAGGTTCGGCCCGATCTGCCGGCCCCGGCCCCGGTGCCGCAGGTCCGCCCGGCGCTGCCGGCCAGTGGCTTCTACCGGGTTGGGGAATTGGACCGTCAGCCCCTGGAAATGGCCCGGATGCAGCCGCCCTATCCTTTTCGGGCCCGGCGTCGCGGCATCGAAGGAAAGGTCAAGATCCGTTTTTACATCACCCCGTCCGGCCGGGTTGAAGGGGTGCATATCGTCAAGGCCGAGCCTCCCGGCTATTTTGAAAAAAGTGTACTTGACACGGTTGCCGGCTGGCGTTTCAAACCCGGGATGGTCGACGGCCGGGCGGTCAAGACCCTGGTCGAAACCACGATTGTCTTCAAACTGGACCGCTGAGGGCCGCGGTTTGTGAAAATGATGCGTATTCCCTGTTTTCTGCTGCTGGCGGGGCTGGTTTTAGGACTCTGTTTCCCGACCGCTGCCCGGGCCCGGCCGACCGCCTCTTTCCAGAAAGGGTTGAGCCCGGCCGCGGCCCGGCTTCTCCAGCGGGTGCAAAAGTTTACGGAAAAGGGTGATTTTGGCGCCGGTCTGGCTGTAATCGAAAAGTTTTCCGCCGACCACCGGGGGAAGTTGCCGCCGCTGGTCGATTTCATCGCCGGCAATCTCAATTTCCAGCTTGATCACTACCGGCAGGCGGCAGCCTGCTACCGCCGGGTGGTGGCCGCCGAACCGGAGTTTGACGAAGCTTACGAGAACCTGGGCGCGGCCCTGCTGATGCTCAAGCAGTACAACGAGGCGGTCAAGATCCTGCTGCGGGCCGCCGCCCGGCGGCCGGAGAAGGCCGACAAGCTGAAATACCAGGCCGCTCTCGGAGCCCTTTACGGGGAAGATTTCGAACTGGCCCGCAAGCTCCTGGTTGAACTGGTGGCCGCCGACCCGCGGCCGCCGGCTGAGCGGCTCAAGGCCCTGATTCAGGCCGAACTCCAGCTCAAAGACCGGGCCGCCGCGATCCGGACCGCGGCCCGCCTGGTTGATCTCTATCCGCAGCCGGCCGGACACTGGCGGCTTTACGCCCAGGTTCTGCTGGCCGCCGGCAGATATCGCCGGGCCCTGAGCGCCTACAAGGTTCTGCAGGCCAACGGGCGGCTCAATGCCGGGGAGTACAAAATCCTGGCCGGAATCTACCAGCAACTGGACCTGCCGGGTAAGGCGGCCGGCGCCTGGGAGCTGTATCTCGCAAAGCGGGGGATAAAGCCGGAGCGCAAGGAGCTTGAAACCCTGGTTGCCATGTACCGCCGGGCCGGCGAGTTCGACAAGGCCCTGGCCGCCCTTGACCGGATCGCCGAGCTCGGTCCGGTCGATGACCGGCTGCGTTTCCGGCGCGGAGAGATCCTCTACCAGGCGGGTCGCTGGCGGGCTGCCCGCGAGGTTCTCAGCAAGGTTGAAAAACTGCCCGGCCAGGATGGCCGTCAATACCTGCTGGCCGGCTACTGCGCCTGGAATGAAAGCGACTTCAAAGCCGCCGCCCGGGCCTGGGAGAAAGCCGCGACCTACCCTGAACTGCGTCGCCGGGCCGCCCGGCTGATTAAATCCCTGCGGCCCTGGCTGGAAAATAACGGCGGGCCGGAACCCGAGGCGGGCTGACACATGCCCTCTCGGGGGATCCGGGTCGTAAAAATGTTCAATTTGCCAGGAAAGGAGGGCACGTCATGTCGAAGCTGCTGAATCAACCCCTGACCGAAGAGGAGAAAGCCTGTTATTTTACCCTCAACCAGGAGAACCTGGCCTTTCTCATGGACCGCTACAACCGGGTCAACCGCTGGGTGATCGCCGACATGGTGCGCCGCAGCAGCTACCGTTATCCCGACAAAAAGGCGGTGATTTTCGGTGATCGGAGCCTGACCTACGCCGAACTCGAGGCCGAGAGCAACCGGGTCGCCAACGCCCTGATCGATTTGGGCATTAAGAAATACGACCGGGTTGCGATTCTCGCCCACAACACCATCCACCATGTCATCACCTGGCTCGGCTGCTGCAAGTGCGGGGCCGTCTACCTCGCCATCAACTATCTGCTCCGGGGCAAGGATATCAGCTACTGCATCAACCATTCCGAGAGCCGGGCCTTCATCGTCGAGGATATCCTTTACGAACTGGTCGAGGAGGTTCTGGACGAGATGCCGACGGTCGAAAACCTGATCTGGTCGGACCAGGGCGGCGGCCGGCCGCCGGCCAGCGACCGTTTCCGGGATTTCGACGCCTGGTATCGACACTATCCCGCCACCGAGCCGGATGTCGTTCTGCATATCGAAGATCCCTGCCAGATGACCTACACGAGCGGCACCGAATCGCTGCCCAAGGGGGTGATCATCAGCAACCAGGCCCTGATGGCCCAGTACATGGGGGCGATCATCGACGGCGGCTACGACGAGCACGATGTCAGCGTCAACGCCCTGCCGATCTACCACTGCGCCCAGCGCGACGTTTTCATGAACCCCCTGTTCTGGGTCGGCGGCACCAATATCCTGATCATGCCCGACATCGGGGCAATCCTGAAGAATATCGCCGACTACCGGGCGACGATGTTCTTCGCCCCGCCGACGGTCTGGATCGGCATGCTGCGCCACCCCGATTTTGACAAATTCGATTTGAGCTGTCTGAAAAAATGCTACTACGGGGCCTCGATCATGCCGGTCGAAGTGTTGAAGGAGATGATCGAGCGGCTGCCCGGCTGCAAGATCTACAACTACTACGGCCAGACCGAACTGGCTCCCTACCACACCGTGCTCAA